>JAYTHH010000046.1:0-7002 GCA_043732745.1 Rhodospirillales bacterium | reverse complement strand
AGGGTGGTGCCTTGTCATGCGGGCGGCGGCACGCCCCATTTGCGGAATTTCTCGACGATCTGGCCGTCGAGCTTGACGGCGTCGGCTATATCTCTCGTGGATTCGATCCGGTTGAAGCGTTTCAGATAGGCTAGGCCGCGCCCGTAAAGCGAGGTCGCCTCGTTCGGTGCAAGCCGCAAAGCGGCGGTGTACTCGTTGATGGCGTCTTCATAGCGCTCCATCTTCAGATACACGAAGGCGCGGGTATCGAGCAGGTTCGGCGCAGCGGGGGCCAGGATCAACGCCTCGTTGCAATCCGCCAGCGCCTCCTGCAGCGCGCCGGAAATGGCGCGGTACCAGCAGCGGTCGTTAAAAGCGCGGACGCTGCTGGGCGTCAACTTGATCACCTCGCCGAAATCGGCGATCGCCTTGTCGTATTCGCCCTTGCCGGCGAATGCGGTGCCGCGGTCTTGATAGGCCTGCGCATAGGCGGGCTGCAGCTCCAGCGCGGTGTTCAGATCGGCGATCGCCTTGTCGTAAAGTGGCACCACGTTGTAGGCGATGCCGCGGCTGGCAAAGGCCACCGGGTCGCGCGGGTTGATGCGGATTGCCTCAGACAGATCAGCCAAAGCCTTTGCATTGTCGCCTTGCCGCCCGGCGGCGACGCCGCGCATACGGTATGCTAACGCGTTGTCCGGCTGTGCGCTGACCGCGGCGTCGTAATCCGCCATGGCCAGTGCGGCCCTGTTTGTGCGCTCATAGGCGAAACCGCGGGAGATATAGGCGTTCGTCAGATTTTCGCCCGGCACCTTGGGGCTGTCGATCAACGCGGTACAACCGCTGATCGATAGGTTGATCTGCGACACCGTGGTGCACCACGCCCAAAGCTGCTCACGCGATTGGGCGTGGGCGGTGCCATGGGCGAGAAGGGCGAGGGCGGAGGCGAGGGGGAGAAGAAGTCGGCGCATGTGCCCTGATCCAAATCTGTCCACGGCGATGTCTAGCTGGTTCGGCGTTGCATGTCTTCAAGCGAACTGTCTTCAAGCAGGCGGGGCAAGCAGGATGCGGTTCACATGGGATAGCCGCGCCCAGGTCTCCGCCCAGGCCCGCCGGAACGCGGCGGCATCGGTGCCGAATTTCGCCAGATCGGCCTCGATTTCCGCCACGCTGCGCCGCCCGTCGATGCGGTTGAGGATGGCGGTGGCCAGTTTGGGTAAAAGCACCGGCACGCGTAGGCCGGAGAACAGGAACGGAATGCTGCCGTCCGGCCGGATATTGGCCGCCAGCTCCGCGGCCGCGGTCTCGCGCGCCACGGGCACTGCGTCTGGCGCCATCGCATCTGGGCTGGGCGCTGGATCGCCGCCGCGCCGGACATAGGCGATATGGGTGCTGATATTGCCGGCCAACGCCTCCGCCAGCGCCGCGCGGGCGACGGGGTCGAGTGCTGCGGCACGGGCGCGTACTTTCGGATCGGACAGGTAGCTGGCCGGATCGTAGCGCATCGGCTCCACCAGGCAGGCCATTGCGAGACCGGCATCGGCCAGCAGGGCGGCAAAGGCCGGCACGTCGAAGGCGCGGTCGCGGGGGTTGAGCAACAGGTCGTATAGCCCGGCATCCCCGCCCGTGATGTGGTCGGCGAAATTATGATTGAACCGAAGCCACGCGCTTTCGGGCAGGTTGCGCATCACACGACGCGCCACGTCGAGGCGCGCGGCCGGCAGCTCGCTCTGCGGCGCCAGCGTGCGCAGCACATCCTGCAACATATAGACCCCGGTGCGGCCATGCGGCGCATACACCATCCGTCCCATGCCGCCATCTGGCGCCAGCGCACCCACAAGGCAGGCCAACCCCTCGGCCGGATCGGGCAGGTGGTGCAGCACGCCGCAACAATCGATGTAGTCGAAACGACCTAGCTCCATCGTCGGCAGATCGAGCAATGAGCCCTGGCGGAATTCGATGTTGGAAAGCCCGCGCGCCGCCGCCCGTGCCATGGCGATCCGCATCGCGGCCTCGGACCGGTCGAGATACACGATCTGCCCAGGGCGCCCGGCGCGTGTCATCTGGGTGGCCAGCATGATGGTGCCATCGCCTGTGCCGCCGCCGGCGACCAGCACGCGCAGGGGGCGGCTGGCGGGCCGGGCTGCACCGAAAACCCAGAAATCGATCTCTCGCAGATGGCTGGGGCTTCCCACAACGAGGCGCTTCGCCTCGTCGCGCGGGTTGCGCTCTGGATAGGGATACGCCTCGTACTGGGCAGCGAGGTGGCTGTCGGTTGCGTCTTTCATGCCCTGTGTCATAGACCGACGCACGATCCATCAAAATGGGGTTAATTGAGGAAGGATGGGCGATGACGGATCGGCTGGACTGGAATGTGGCCGTTTATTGCCTGAACGAGGCGGTGCGCCTACGCGGCTGCCTGGATTCGATCACCAAGGCGCTGGGCAGCCGACGCTATGTGGTTACCGTCCTGTTCAACGGCACCACCGATGGTGGCGTGGAGATCGCCCGGGATGCCGCGCGCAAGCTGGCCGATCAGCCAGGCGCCAGCATGGAGATCTTTCGGATCGCCACGCCCGACAAGGCCAACGCGATCAACCGGTTCCTCCACGAATTGCGCCGGCCTGCCCGCTTCTATGCCGGGATCGACGGCTACGTGCATATCGGCACCGGCTCGTTCACCGCGATGGAGGAGCGTCTCGCCGAGGCGCCCTACGCCCTGGCGATGTCCGGCTCGGCCATCACCGGCCGCAGCATGAAGCGCTTCACCGCCGAGACCCTTTCGCGGGGCGGCCGCCTGCACGGCCAGTTCCACGCGCTCCGCCCCGCCTTCGTGGAGGCGATGGTGGCACGCGGCATCCGGCTTCCGATCGGGCTGTATTTCGGCGATGGGCTGATGAACAGCATGGCGGCGCATAATCTGGACCCAATGGGCACGCCCTGGGACAACATGCGCTCGCAAGGTGCGTCCGGTGCGCAATACGCTCTTCCGGTGCTGTCGCCGTTCCGCACCAGCGACATTCGCCGCCACTTTCGCCGAAAGGTGCGCCAACATCGTGGCCGGATTCAGAGCCAGGCCATCAAGGAGATCATCTATCAGGCTGGCTACGAAGCCCTGCCTTCCGATGCGAACGTGATGGAACGCGATTATATCGCCCGCCACGGCCTACCGCCTGCGGGACTGTCCGGCCGTCTGTTCCAATGGCTGGCGGTGCGCCAGATCCAGCACGAGGCCGCCCGTGTAAATCCCGATTTCACGGCGCATCCGGTGGAGATAGGCGCTTGACCCAGGATGCGCCGAGAACGCGTGGCTATTTCGGAATCGGCGCCGAGGGCGTGTCGAAATCCGCCAATGTCGGGGCCCTGCTGCGCACCGCCCACGCCTTCGGCGCATCGTTCTGCTTCACCCTTGGCGCCGGCTTCGACGCCAGGGCCGCTCGCAGCGCCGACACCTCGGACACCGCCAGCCATGTGCCCCTATGGCGTTTTCCGTCGTTGGAGGAGATGGCGTTGCCGCAAGGCTGCGTGCTGGTGGGGATCGAGATGACCGAGGACGCAGCCGAGCTGCCATCGTTCCGTCACCCGCTGAACGCTGCCTATGTGCTGGGCCCAGAACGCTCCAGCCTGTCGGCCGCCTTGCTCGCACGCTGCGCCCATGTGGTGCGCATCCCTACCAGGTTCTCGTTGAACCTGTCCGTCGCCGGCGCGCTGGTGCTTTACGATCGGCTGATCCAGCATGGCCGTTTCGCCGATCGGCCGGTGATGTCCGGCGGTGGCGGCCCTCCGCCGGCACGTGGCGGGCACGGCAACCCCGTGTTCCGTCGGACGCCGCCGGCGTGGATGAAACCGCCTTCCGGCGCCGAGAAGAAACCGCCTTCCGGCGGTGACGGGACCGAGACATGACGACGCGGCGCTTGTTTGCCGGCGGGGCTGCCCGTATTTGTCGTTCATGCGCGCCCTTTCATTCCTCGTTATTCCCGTCTTGCTGATCCCGAGCCTGGCCGGTGCCCAGTCAAAGCCCGCTCCGAAGCCGGTTGCGGCCGCCCCATCTGTGGCGAGCACCGCCAACACACCAAAGCGGATCGGCAAGTTCGAGGATTGGACGGCGGCAACCCATGTCGAGGCGGGGCAAACCGTCTGCTACACTTTCACCACGGCGCAATCCTCGGTGCCCCCCGTGAGTGGCCGTGGCGATGTGAACCTCACGGTCACGGAACGCTCGCCTTCGCGCGACGCCGTGGCAATCAGCGCCGGCTTCACCTATGCCGCCAATTCCGCGGTGGCCGTGCAGGCGGACACGGTCGCGATGGAGTTCTATACCGCCCAGCGCTCCGCGTTCGCGCGCGACGGCAAGGCCGCGGTGCAGGCCTTCCTAAAGGGCAAGCAGGTTCTGGCCCGCTCGCCCAATCCGAAGGGTGGCACCGTGACGGACCAGTTTAGCACAAAAGGTTTCACGGCCGCCTACGCCGCCATCAACAAGGCCTGCCCCGCCAAATGAACGTGACCAAATGAGCGTCATCGATCTCACCGAGGCGGAGCGCGTTCGCATCCTGGCCAAGACGGCGCGGTTCAACCCGCCCCCGATCCAGACAGCGGATGGCCGTCGTGAGCTGGTTGGGCTGGACCGCGCCGAGATCACTGCCGAGCTGGCCGACGTCGGTGAAAAGCCGTTCCGCGCCAAGCAGCTCTGGCATTGGATCTACCATCAGGGTGTCACCGATTTCGCGCTGATGTCGTCCATCGCCCGGCCTTTGCAGGAAAAGCTCGCCGAGCGCTTTGTCATCGGCCGTCCTACAGCAGCGATGGTGCAGACCAGCACCGACGAGACCCGCAAATTCCTGTTCCGTTTCCGCGACGGGCAGGAGGCCGAGACGGTCTATATTCCCGATCGTGTGGCCGATCGCGGCGCGGTGTGCATTTCGTCCCAGGTCGGCTGCACGCTGTCCTGCCGCTTCTGCCATACCGGCACCCAGACGCTGGTCCGCAACCTCGGGGCTGCTGAGATCGTCGGCCAGTTCATGGCGGCGCGCGACAGCTACGGCGAATGGCCCAGCCCGCATGGCGAGACGCCGCGGCTGCTGTCCACCATCGTGCTGATGGGGATGGGAGAGCCGCTGTATAATTACGAGAACGTCGCCAAGGCGATGCGCATCGTGATGGACAGCGAGGGCATCGGCCTGTCCCGCCGCCGCATCACCCTGTCCACGTCAGGCGTGGTGCCGATGATGGATCGCTGTGGCGAGGAACTGGCTGTGAACCTCGCGGTGTCCCTGCACGCCGTGCGCGACGATCTGCGCGACGAGATCGTGCCGCTGAACCGTAAATACCCGATCGCCAAACTGATCGCCGCCTGCAAGCGCTACCCCGCCGCGTCAAACGCAAGGCGCATCACGTTCGAATACGTGATGCTGAAGGACGTGAATGACAGCGAGGCCGATGCACGCGAGTTGATCCGCCTGATAGCGGGCATTCCCGCCAAGGTGAACCTGATCCCGTTCAACCCCTGGCCCGGTTCGCCCTACGAGACCAGCACGCAGCAGAGCATCAACCGCTTTGCAGAAATCGTGATGGATGCCGGCTTCAGCAGCCCGGTGCGCACCCCGCGCGGCCAGGACATTCTGGCGGCGTGCGGCCAGCTTCGCACCGAAAGCCGCAAAGAGCGCGTCGCTACGAACTGACGCCGCCGCGCCACCCCGCCAGTTCGTCCCGCGCCCGCTCCAGATCCGCCGGCGTATCCACCCCGAACGGCGCGTGCTCAACCCGCGCGCACGCGATCCGCATGCCGGCCTCCAGCGCCCGCAACTGCTCCAGACTCTCGCGCTTCTCCAACGGCGACGCCGGCAGCGACACATATCGCGCCAACGCCGGCCGTCGATACGCGTAGATCCCGATATGGTGCCACAGCGGCCCATCCCCCCACGGGATCGGAGCGCGTGAGAAATACAACGCCGGCGCCACCGCCCGCCCGCCGTCGAACGCGCACACCGCCTTGACCACCGACGACGTGCGACCTTCCTCGTCGCTCAGGATCGGTGCCACCAGCGTCGCGATATCCACCATCGGGTCGGACAGGGGTGTCAGCACCGCGCGCAACATCACCGGCGGGATGGTCGGCAGATCGCCCTGAAGATTCACCACCACATCGTGCCGGCCCTGCGGATCGAGCGCTGCCAGCGCCGCCTGTACCCGGTCCGAGCCCGATGGCAGCGAAGGGTCGGTCATCACCGCGATGCCGCCGGCCCGGCGGATGACGTCGGCCACCTCCTCTTCGGAGCAGGCCACTGCCACCGGCCCGATATCGGCCTCCATCGCCCGGTCGAGCACATGCAAAATCATGGCGCGGCCATGAATATCGGCGAGCGGCTTGCCGGGCAGCCGCGTGGAGGCCATACGCGAGGGGATGACGATGATCGGGTTCATGCCAAACTTTATCGGGCCGGGCGCGTTTCGTGAAAAGAGGAGAAATTCCGGTGATCGACAGCTTCATCGCAGCCGCTGAAGCCGCCGCCGATGTTGCTGCCGCGGTAGTGCGCCCGTTCTTCCGCGCCGGCCTCGCCGCCGACCTGAAATCCGACGCCAGCCCGGTCACCATCGCCGATCGCTCCGCCGAACTCGCCATGCGCGGGGTGTTGAGCCAGCTCTTCCCCGCTCATACTGTCGCCGGTGAGGAATTCGGCGCCCACAATCCCGGCCAGCGCTATCGCTGGGTGCTTGACCCCATCGACGGCACCCGCGCCTTCATCACCGGCCGCCCGCAATTCGGCACGCTGATCGCCCTGCTCGACGGCGACACTCCCATTTTGGGCATCATCGACCAGCCGATCACGCGGGAGCGCTGGATCGGCGCCGTGGGCCGCGCCACCGAGTTTCGGGGCGAATTCGGCCGCGCCGGCTGCCGCCCCTGCGTCTCGCTGGCCGAGGCCGAGCTGTCCTGCACCAGCCCGCAGATCTATGCCGACGACGCGCCACGCTGGCAAAACCTGGTAGAACAGGTCCGCCGCACCAGCTTCGGCGGCGACTGCTACG
>JAYTHH010000045.1:0-7011 GCA_043732745.1 Rhodospirillales bacterium | reverse complement strand
GGGGGCCGGCGAGTCTCACCACAGCTTCGCTCATTCGAGGAGGCCCTTCAGTGTCCACCCGCCTTTTCACCTCGCCGATGTTTCTCGGCTTTGACCATCTGGAGCAGATGCTCGAACGCGCCGCGAAAACGTCGTCGGATGGATATCCGCCTTACAATATCGAGCAAACCGGCCCGGCTGGCCTGCGCATCACGTTGGCGGTGGCTGGCTTCACGATGGACGATTTGCAGATCACCCAGGAAGACAACCAACTGGTGATCCGCGGCCGCCAGACAGACGATACCCAGGGCCGCGTTTTCATCCACCGCGGTATCGCGGCACGCCAGTTCCAGCGGGCCTTCGTGCTGGCCGAGGGGATCGAGGTGAAGGGCGCCTGGCTCGACAGCGGGCTGCTGCATATCGACCTTGCCCGACCAGTGCCGGCAACGAAGGTACGCACGATCCGGATCGGCCTACCCAGCGCTGTGGTCGATGGCGATGGCGACGCTGATCAGCCTTCAGAATAAATTCAAGGGATTATTATGAACATTCGCGATATTTCACCCGACCAGCTCCAAAAACTCGGCATGCCCAGCGTGGCCTATCTGAAGCCCATTAAGCTGAATGGGACGACGGGCTATTCCATCCACGCCGCCGACGGCACGCCGATGGCGATGGCGGCGGACCGTGATCTCGCAATTGCGGCGGTACTGGAAAACGAGATGCATCCGACCTGGGTGCATTGATTTCGACAGGTTGGGTCAAACTCAACCCAGCTTCAAAATGAAGCGCCGCCCCGCCAGAGCCCACGCTGGTCCCTGCGGGCGCGGCTTTCTTCCGGGCTGAAGGCCGGCATATCCGCCCGCGCACGGGCCCAGCCATCGGCCACCAGCCGGCGGTTGATGTCAGTCTCGCCGGCTTCGCACATACCTTGCGGGAAGCCGGAATTATCCCGGCCGGCGATATGGCACAGGATGGTGCGGCCGCGCACAAGATCGGCCAGGGCCGCCACAGCGGCGGCGCCGCAATCGAACGCAGCACCGTCAGCCCTGCGGCAACTGAAGCCACGTGGTGGTGCCGAAACCCCTTGAAGACGAATGATTGTTTCCTGGAGGCGCAATGTGTCGCCGTCGATCACCGCCACCTGGGCGGAATCGGCGCGGATGCTGCCGGACGGGCTGGGAACGCGGCCGAACAGATCGGACGGCAGCGCCAGCAGCACCACGAACGCGCCGATCACGGCACCTACAAGGCCTGCCATCACGGTGCGGCCCACATCGCCGCCCTTGCCGCCTTTGGCGGGCTGGGAATTAAAGATGCGGCGTGGTGGACGGATGGTCACGCGCAAGGCCCTCTGCCGATAGCTCGCCCCACGCCTAGCGCGATCGCCGCTTGGTCGCAACGCTTGGGCGTCCAAAAACCACGGAAATTAACGTTCATCCCAGAATAGATCCTGTTTGAGAAATCGTTGCCAGATCCGGACGAATTTGCGTCGTCCACCGCCGGCCCGCGCCGCCACGAAGCCACGAATTACGCCGATCGCGTAATGATGCGCAGTGCCGCGACCGGGTAACTCAGACATCAGGCTGGCAGCCACCGCGCCATCGTTGATGTGGCCCAGATGCTCTTGCAACGCCGTCATGCGACGCAGAAAACGTCGTGTCGTGCCGCCGGGGAACAGCGGGGCAAAGAACTCGGCAGCGTAGCGCAGCCGCTTGCCGTGCAGGCGGATATCATGCAGCGCCGCGATGTCCAACCCGGACAGATCGGAGCCAGGGGCGATTACGTCGTCCAGCCTTTTGGACAGCGCACGGGCCGCAAAGGCAGAAATGTCGCTTTGTTGCAACGCGGTATGGCGCTCGGCCTCTGCAGGGTCCGCCGGCGTGAAATCCACCCAGGAACGGGAAGTCGCCAGATGCGCCAGCGCCACGCCCAGCTCCCGCCAGGCGGCGCTGTCGAGATAGCGGGCCAACGCCGCATATCCCGCGACGCGCTGGCGCTCGGCGCCCGCGAGCAAGGCGGCCACGGCCATGTCATCCGGGAAGGCGAGGCCGGCGTCGCAGCCGGTTTCGCGGGTAAAAACGTCCCAATCGCGCGGCGGGCCAAGCACGCGGCCGAGAAGTTTCAGCCGCTCGTTCACATCTGCGAGGGCAGGGCAGGCGACGGCACGCCGGAACAGCAGCGTGGCCGACCGCAGGCGCCGCAGCGCCACCCGCATCTGGTGCACCGGCTCCGGTGCCGAGCCATCGCCAATCAGGGCGGCGTGATGCTGGATCACGCCGGCCAGATGCGCCACCACGTAGGCAAATCCATCCCCCGCGCTCTGCCTCGGGCGCAAGGCCGGCGCGCCGAGCAGCCGGGCCGGCGGCACCCGGCGGGCCAGGATATGCGCCTCGGCCGCCAGCGATTGTGGCGCTACGCCGATGCGCAGGGTTGCGGCCCATGTCAGCGCCAGCTCGAATGCGCCCGGCCCGGTCACCAGCAGGCGGCAAACCTCGCGCGTGGCCGTCACCGCGCGCAATTCGCCTTGCAGCAGCGTGACCCGTATTTTCGACGTTGGCCGCGTGATGTCTCGCGTCGTGCCATCGAATGCCGCTACCGGGAGCAAGGGGTCGTTCATTTCCGGAAACGCCTCGCTGGTCTCGATGTGCCGGGGAGGCAGACCTGGCGGCGCCATGAACGCGGCGTCCGGCACCATGCGCTCGCGGACCCAGGCCATCCCAGCCGCGGTCTGGCGTTGCGTCAGCGAAATCCCGTCTTTGGCCAACGCCCCCTCCGGCGTGTCGTGCCAGATGAGGTTGAGCTTCGAGCCACGAACGGCCGGCCGGCGCGCGCCCGGCTGACGTAACGTCGCGTGTCGCAACAGCGCGGGCAGTTCGTCCGGCGCCAAGGCGAGTTCGATCGCGACGGCCAAGCGGTCGGTTTCGATGACAATGTCCGGCCCGATCATCCGCCGGCGTCCGGAAGATCGCGCGGAGCGATGAAATGCTGCAGCCGGCCGCCGCCTTCGCCCAGGCTGCCCCAGGGGCCCGCCACGGTGAATTCGGCCAGCGCGCCGGTTGGATAGCCCTCGGACAATCGCGCCAGCAGATCCGGCGGGTCAAAACTTCCGTGGATGGCAAGCGCGTTCTGGGTGAAGGCCTGCGCCCCCACCAGCATCATCGCCAGCTCGTGCATGCCCGGATTATGTCCGATCATCATCACGCTGCGCACCGTCTCGGCCACGTCATGCAGCACGTCCAGCATCGCGCGCGCGCTGGCCAGATAGAGCGCGTCCATCGGCTCCACCAGCGGCGTCTCGTCCCATGGCATCAGCGCCTCCAGCGTCTGCAAGGTGCGGCGCGCCGACGACACCAGCACCAGATCCGGCGCCAGCCCCAGTTCGCGCATCCGCAGGCGCATCGCGCGCGCGGAGGTTCGGCCGCGGGCATTCAACGGGCGGGCGTGGTCGGACAGCTTGGGATCGTCCCACAGCGATTTCGCGTGGCGAAGCAGCAGCAACTGGCGCAAAGCTTGGTTCGTGCCTTTCGGGACATCTAGCAGCCCGACATTGCCACGCTAAGCCGCCCTTGTGCCACCGGGGCGCGAGGCCACGTTCAAAGATCATACATTCCGAGTGAGAAAACGTATTATGATGTCACGAGGAACGGGCGCGACGATGTCACGACGAACCTGCGTAACGACCGGCCTTCTGGCGCTGTCTTCCGGGCCGGCGACAGCAGCGCCAGCCGGACTGCCTGTGCCCGCCTCCGATCGGCTGGCCTTTCGTCTCGTGCGCAAAGGCGATGTCATCGGAAGCCATACGCTCGATTTCGCCGCCATGGGCGACACGCTCAGTGTGTCCGTCGCCATCGACATACTCGTAAAATTCGGCCCGGTCCCGGTCTATCGCTACAAGCACCGCGCCACCGAGACCTGGCGTGGTGGCGTTTTCGCCGGTATCGAAAGCGTCACCAACCGCGACGGCACCGCGCATCGCATGCGCGCCGAGACGACACCATCCGGCCTTATGGTGGAGGGCAGCCAGGCGCCGCGCTACACCGCGCCGCCGAACACCTATCCCACCACCTACTGGAACCGGGTGATGCTCCAACGCAACGTGATCAATTCCGAGGACGGACGGCTGTTAGACGTGACGCCCATGGCGCTTGCGGAAGAAACCGTGCCCGCCGCTTCCGGCACCCTTCGTGCGCGCCACTACAGGCTCGGCGGCGATCTGCCGCTCGACCTTTGGTACGATGCCGCCGAGCAATGGGCGCATCTGGTGTTCACCAAGGATGGCTCGACCATCAGCTACGAAAAGCTGTGACAATTCTGCGCGTCGTTCTCGGCGACCAGCTATCGGACGGCCTCTCCGCACTGGCCGATCTCGGCCCGGACGATGTCGTGCTCATGGCAGAGGTGATGGACGAGTGCCGCTACGTGCCGCACCACGTCCACAAGATCGTGCTGGTGCTGTCGTCCATGCGCCATTTCGCCGAGGTTTTGCGCGGCCGGGGCGTGCGCGTGGATTATCGCCGGCTGGACGACGCCCTCAACACGCACAGCCTGCGCGGAGAGGTCAGCCGTGCCGCTGCCGAACACCACGCCAGCGAAGTGATCGTGACCGAGCCCGGCGAATGGCGTGTGCTGGCGGATATGCGAAGCTGGCCGGAGGCCTGTGGCTGCCCGGTTGATATTCGAACCGACGATCGTTTCCTCTGCGACATCGGCAAGTTCCGCGACTGGGCGGCGGGGCGGAAATCGTTGCGTATGGAGTTTTTCTATCGCGACATGCGCCGCGGCCATTCGTTCCTGCTCGATGCTGATGACGGGCCGGAAGGCGGGCAGTGGAATTTCGACCACGAAAACCGCAAAAAGCTGCCGGCCTCGGTGATACCGCCCGCAACGCCTCGATTTGCGCCTGATGATATCACCCAGAAGGTCATGGCGCTGGTGGCCGACCGTTTCCCAGACAACATGGGCCGCGTCGAAAACTTTGCCTTGCCGGTCACCCGCGAACACGCGCTGGCCATGCTTGGCGACTTCATCGATCACCGCCTGGTTGATTTTGGCGACTGGCAGGACGCGATGAAGGCAGGCAATCCCCACCTGTTCCACAGTCTGGTCTCGACCTCACTCAATATCGGCCTGCTGACCCCGCTGGAGATCTGCCAGCGGGCCGAGGCCGCGTATCGCGCCGGCACCGCCCCATTGAATGCCGTCGAAGGCTTCATTCGTCAGGTCCTCGGCTGGCGCGAATACATCCGTGGCATCTACTGGCTCAAAATGCCCGAATACCGACGCCTCAACGCGCTGGGCGCCTCTCGGAAAGTGCCGGGGTTCTACTGGTCGGGCGAAACCCGCATGCGCTGCATGGCCGAGGCGGTAGGGGCCACGATCGAGCATGCCTATGCCCACCACATCCAACGCCTGATGATCACCGGCAATTTCGCCCTGCTGGCCGGTCTCGATCCCGATGGCGTCGACGGGTGGTATTTGGCCGTCTACGCCGACGCCTATGAATGGGTCGAACTGCCGAACACGCGCGGCATGGCGCTGTTCGCCGATGGTGGCATCGTGGGCTCCAAGCCCTATGCGGCGTCGGGCGCCTACATCAATAAGATGAGCGATTACTGCGGCAAATGCCGGTATGATGTGAAGGACGCGACGGGCGAAAATTCATGCCCGTTCAACGCGCTGTACTGGGATTTCATCGATCGCCACGCCGACCGGTTTGCCGGCAACAACCGCATGGCGATGCCGTTGATGGGCCTGAAAAAGATGCCGGCTCAAAAGCTTGCCGCCATCAAGGCCAGGGCTGCTTCGTTTTTGGTCGCGATGGATCAAGGAGAGTTGGTATGAGCGCAGCCCGCCCAGCAGATGGCATCGCCTGGATCACCGGCGCCTCCACCGGCATTGGCGAGGCCGTGGCGCGCCGCATGGTAGCACGGGGCTGGACCGTGGCCGTCACCGCCCGCGACGAAGGCAAGCTCCAAGCCCTTGCCGCCGGCCATCCCGGCCGCATCATCGCCGCCCCCTGCGACGTGACGGACGCCGCCGCCATGAAAGCGACGCTTGCGCGCATCGAGGCCGAGGCAGGCAGGCCGGTGGCGCTGGCGATGTTCAACGCCGGCGCCTGGAAGGAAATGGGTGCGGCAGATTTCGACCTGGGCGCGTTCCGCGTGATGGTGGCTACCAACCTGATCGGCACCGCCGCCGGCCTGGACGCCGTGATGCCCGCGATGATCGCCCGCAAATCTGGACAGATTGCTATCGTGGCCTCCGTCGCTGGCTATCGCGGCCTTCCCCGGGCGGTGGCCTACGGCGCCACCAAGGCTGCCCTGATCAGCATGGCCGAAAGCCTGAAATTCGATCTGGACCGTGTGGGCGTGACGATGACGGTGGTGAACCCCGGCTTCGTGAGAACAGCGATGACATCGAAGAACACCTTCCCGATGCCATTCCTGCTCGAAGTCGATGACGCCGCCGAGCGCATCGTTCGTGGCCTGGCCAGCGGCCGCTTCGAGGTCGCCTTCCCCTGGCAACTCGTCTGCCCCCTCAAGGTTCTTCAGATCCTCCCGGGCCGTCTGTTCTTCTGGCTGGTGTCCCGCGGAATGTGATCGGGCAGCGCCCGACCTACGCGAAACGCCTGTCGAACCGCCGTACGACCACGGTCAAGGCCCAGCAACTCACAAAATATCCCGCCGCCAGCATTGTATATAGCGGTGCCGGGGCGAACACGGCATTGTTGGTCACTGACACCGCTCGGAAGAAATCGGCCACACCGATCGCCGAGACCAAGGACGTTGTCTTGAACAACGCCGTCAACTGGGCGATCAGCGCCGGCAGCATGATACGCAGCGCCTGCGGCAGCACCACGCGCGTGAAGATAGCCACACGCAGCATGCCCAACGCCCGCGCCGCCTCGATCTGCCCCGATGGCACCGACATCAGCCCGCCCCGGATGATCTCGGCCAGCGACGCCGCCGCGATCGCCGCCAACGACGCCAGTGCGGCCGTCCACGCCGACACTCCGCGCCCGGTCAGCAG
>JAYTHH010000044.1:0-2030 GCA_043732745.1 Rhodospirillales bacterium | reverse complement strand
CCCCCGCCGAGCACCGGACGTCGCACTCACGATCCAACCGGAAGCCCGAGCCGTTCGTGTCTCAGTTTGAAACTGCTATGCGCGTCCCGTTGAGCACGACCAACATCATTGCACTTATTCCACTCATCCGACCCAGCCCGACGGCACAAATGTGGAAGTCGATCCTGAGAGCAGTCATCCACACGTAGGAGCTCAGGGCGGCTTCGCGCCCATCTTGGTCATGCCGTCGCCCCCCCTCGCGACTAGATAGTGGACGTGCCGACGGACCGACCTTACGGCGCAGACTGATCGCAATCGGCCAAAGGGACACTCATGATATTTTATATACCGAAACAATACTTTTTCGATTACGAAACAATTAGAAAGCGAATTTTTAGGATTTTGGCTCAATCGCGCTGTGCTCGAGGCCAAAAGGAGCCAACACTTTCAACGTCCCCTGAAGGTTTTTATTATCTTATTATCGCCATTATTCAAATCAATGATCATTAATCGCGCGTATTGTTACCGATGCCTGCTAAAGGGAGTGGTGGTGTGAAAAAGTGGTTTCGAATGTCGGGCAGTGTTGCAATTGCGGTCGGTGTGCTGATCCCATTGGCCGCATCTGCCGATCCTCCGTGTGGCAAGGGCTGGCGAAAACATGAGGCGTGTGGCCCTGTATATGTCGCGCCTGCACCGGTGATCGTGGTGCCGCCAGCTGTCCAGTATTACCCGCCCCAACCCGTGTATGTGGCGCCCCAGCCCGTTTACATTCAGCCGCCCCCTTCTGTTTACGCGCCTGCGCCGGTGGTGCTGGGGCCGCCAAGCCTGCAGCTTGGTTTAACAGTTCCACTGCGCTGACAACACGACCACATCGGAGAACCTCAACATGACCAAGGTCTTTAAATCCGCTGCACCCATCCTCGTGCTTGGTGTCGCGATGGCCTTCTTGCCCATAGGGTTGATTAAGCCTGTCGAACTCGGTTTGTCCACGGCGCAAGCCGCCAGTGGCGGTGGCGGCGGCAACGGCGGTGGCGGCGGCAACGGCGGTGGCGGTGGCAACGGCGGCGGCGGCGGCGGCGGTAACAGCGGCGGGAATGGTGGCGGAGCTTCTGCCGATCATTCGAATTCAGCCGATCATTCCAACAATGGAGGCGATCGCTCCAACGCAAATGGCAACGGGCGCGGCGGGTCAGCCAACGCGGGTTCAGGTAGCAACGTCGAGCCAGGCGGCCGGGGAAGCAAGGGGGCTGCTTCGAACGGGCAGCTTTCAAGTGCGGCGGGTGCTCTCAATGCGGCGCATGCCTCGCCCAATGGGCTGGCACACGCTGCACCCGGGTCACGTGTGGGACAGCTGTCGACGTATGATCGCTCGATGTTGGCCGCCCTCGGAATGCCGGCGAACACACTGGACCAGGTCGCCGCCCGCAACGCGGCCATTTCAGCTTCCCGTCAGCAGTTGGCGACTGTTTCCAACAAGGCTTTGACCGGCCCGGTGGTCGCGCAGGTGGATCGCCGGCTGGGATTGCCTGCGATCGATCCTACTCTCGGGCTTCGGTGAGGCTCACGGCTCAGATCGTCCTCCCTGTCTCCGTTCCACACTATTTCCTCAGCCCTGCAGGAGCTGAGGAGTGGAGAGGGAAATTATTGCCAGCGTGGCTCCCTCCGCTGTCCGCTGCATCGGCGGCTGGTTCAGGTTCGGCATCTCGCTAGACCAGCTCGAGATCCGCAGGATGCGCTGCGGCGGGATCCTCGGCATCTCGCGGCGTGGCGGAATCATTCGGGGATTGCCCCGGCGTAGGCAAGTTTGCCGGCGGCCTTGTGGCGTAGAAAAGCTCCTGGAAGTTGATACGGAGACGGGCACAGGCCATCAAGGTCCGCTTGACCGCCCACCCCTCGCCAACGCCTCCAGCCCGCTATCGGCGAAAGTGCGGAAGCAGACGAACGTCCGCTTTTGGCCCGTCGATTACAAGGATTGCAGTCGCATTCCCAGCAAACTCGGACGCTCCGTTTTCATGCGAAGCAGGCTCCGGGTCGAACTTGAACTAAGCCAC
>JAYTHH010000043.1:0-2043 GCA_043732745.1 Rhodospirillales bacterium | reverse complement strand
AGGTTCACATCGCCGCCACCCGCGGCCCAATCTCCGAGGAGGTTTTGGGGGCCAGCGGTGCGATCGGATCCCCAGCTATTTACGGCGATCCGGTTTGGCTGCTACCGCGCTTTCATCGGCGCAAGGTAGAAAAGCGCTGGGACCTTGGGGTGATCCTGCATCTGTCGGACCTGACCGACCGGGCATTCGAGGTGCACCACAATCCACTGCATGAGCGCTACGTGATCCCCACGGAATTTTCCGGCAGCGTGAAGCTGATCAACACCGTGGCTCCCGTCAGCGTGCGGGCGTTGTTCGACAAGGTCGACGAGATCCGTGCCTGCCGACGGATCGTTTCAACCAGCCTACATGGATTAGTCATCCCGGAAAGTTACGGGATTCCCTGCCTCTACTTTGGTGTGCGCGGCAAGGAGGGGCTGGCCGAAGTGCCACCCGACCTGGAGACCGGGCTCGATCCTCGTATCCTCGATCTATATGGCGGGTTGGGGTTGCCGAAATTTCCCATCTACACGCAACCGCGGCGCCGGCGGACAGATTGGGCAAAGGTGATTGCGGCGGTGGACGCTGCCTGGCAGCCACGCCCATTCGATGGCGCCGAACTGATCGACGCGCTGCCGGTGCGGGCTTCCCCCGTAATGGTTCCGGATGGGGTACATCCCGCCGACCTGCCATTGCTGGCCGCGCTCACGCTCGCGCACGGCACGGAGGAAGTAATGGACACTGCGAAGCGCTTTGCCATCGCCGCACGAGCGGTCGAAAATTCTTTGTAATACCAACCCGCTAAAAATTGACACACGCCCAATCGCGTGTGCCGATCGATGTTATTCGCTCGGGGTTGGCGATGAGCCAGTTCCAGGCGGCTATGCAGGCGTCCACGATGGCATCGTAGCTTTCCCAAACCAGGGCACAGAGTTTGTTCTGGCGCAGATAATCCCAGACATTTTCCATCGGGTTCAGTTCGGGGCTATAGGGCGGCAGATGCAACAGGACGATGTTGTCGGGCACCACCAGCGCGCCACCTGGCTGGTGCCAGCCTGCACCGTCACAGGTTAAGACGGCAATCGCGTCGGCTGCGACCTGCGTGCTGATCTCTGCCAGATGCAGGTTCATCATTTCGGTATTGGCGGTCGGCGTAATCATCGCAGCGCCGACGCCGCGTGCCGGACAGATAGCCCCAAAAAGATAAGCGTTGTCGTGCCGGTTATCCCGCACCATCAACGGCCTGGAGCCGACCGGTGCCCAGATATACGCGTGGCTGCCTTTCTGGCCGACCCTGGCTTCGTCCTGGAACCAGATTTCTATCGGCGTATTTGCGGCTGCGCCGGCGAGCTTGGCGCGCACCAGGCTTGCGAAGTTTTTTTAAAAGCCGCCTCGGCCGCCGCATCCTTCTTCGGATGTACGGGCCGCGGCTGGAGCCGGGTCAGACCAAGCTCGCCGAGCCAGGCGCCGATCGTGTTCTCATGCACCTCTACCGACCACAGGCGGGCCACTTCTGCCCGTAGGTCAGCGCATCGCCAACGCACTACGTGGTGGATTTTGGGATCAGGCCCCCGTATCACCAGCACGCGCAGTTCGGCCTTCTGCTCCTCGGTAAGGGAAGGCTGACGGCCCGGGCTTTTGCGCGACTTCAGGCCGTCAATGCCCTCCGCGTTGTAGCGATGCACCCAATCGCTCAGGGTTTGACGATCCATGCCGTTCAGTGTGGCCGCCTCGCGGCGAGACCGGCCTTCCAGCACCAACGCCAGCGCCAGGATACGGCGAACCTGGGCGCCATCGGTGCATCTGGCTGACGCCAAACGAAGTTCCGCAGCTGTAAACTCATCGCGGATGATCATGACCGGTGCGCCCATACCCTGCTCCTAACTGCGAATCGCCACACCGCGATATCGAGTCACAGTTTGAGGCGGATGGGAATCCCTCCAGAGAGTCAGCGTCATCCGGGGTTGGTATTAGACATCGGGTCCCGGTCTTGTGGCCACCCCCGGTCAGGCAAAAATCTCGCCCAGCGAACGAATGCTGTGTAGCACCCGTTCCTGAGGGAGG
>JAYTHH010000042.1:0-7074 GCA_043732745.1 Rhodospirillales bacterium | reverse complement strand
GTGGCACACACATGAAGAACGCGTCCGACACCCAGTGAAATCCCCTCAGGGTGCCGATCTTTGCCTCCTTCGGCACGATGCCGAGTGCCCTCGGGTTGATGTCCCAGCCGGTGGTGCTGATGATGATGTCGCGTGAGCCTTCGCCGAACTCCTTCATCGTGGCACCCGTGCCGGCGGGGTAGTATTCGACGTATTTTCCGAGTTCCTGAAGATACGACCAGGTCTTGTCCCAGCCGCCCACCGGGTCGGCCGGCGCGCTGTCGCCGAGGATATAGGGCAGGCCCATCATGAAGGAGCGGCCCGGGCCGGAATTGCTGGGCCGGGCATAGGTGAAGCGCTTGGGATGCGCCCGTGCCCAGTCCAGCAGGCCCTGCGCCGTGTCGGGCACCTGGGCCACACGGTCGGGCGCATATTCCAGCAGCGGGCCGGACGGGTAGTAGTTGACGACGACGCCGTAGCCGGCGCCTTGGGCGCGATTAAGATTCAGAGCGGCTGGTTCGTAGTCACTTTCGAGATCGCCGAACGCGTCTTTGAAATCGGGTAGGATCTTGCGCCAGAGGTCGAGCGCCAGACCGGCGGCCAGGCCGTCGCTGCCGCTGAGAACGAGATCGATATCGGAGCGGCCGGCATCGACCTGGGCCTTGATCTTGGCGCCCAGCTCCGGCGCCGGCGCCTTGACGAAGGTGATCCGCGAGACGCGCTCGGGGTAGGCTGCGCGATAGGCCTCGAAGGCCGGCTGCAGCAAGGCCAGCGCACCGCCGACATCCATCACGCTGAGTGCGACGGGGGATTTGGGCAGGGGCGGTTTGGCGGCGCGGGCGCGGGTTGGGGCGGCCAGCGAGGCTGCGGCGAGGGCGCCGATGACGGTGCGGCGGCGTAGCGTGTTTTGCTCATTCGACATCGGTGTTCTCCAGGCAGGGGGTTGGGACAAGGTCTTCGGACCAGGCGAGCGCGCCGTGCGGCATGGGCAGTCCGTGTGCGGCCAAAGCAGGGGCGAGCAGGCGGGCAGGGTGGGCGGAGGCCATGGCGATCGCCTGCTCGGGCGAGGCGATCCCCCAGGCCACGAGATTGCGAACCGCGGCATCGAGGCAAAGCGACGAGCCAGCCAGGCCTGGCTGGCCGGGGATGCTGACCTTGCCATCAGCGTCTCGCTGCACGTGCATGCCGGCGAAGGGATAGACGCCGGGCGGCTTGGCGGCGGCGGACACCGCGTCCGACACCAGAATCGCACGCGCGCCCGCAGCACGGATCAGCACTTTTAGCGCCGGCGGCGGAATATGCAGTCCGTCGGCGATGAAGCAGGTGAACAGCCGGTCCTCGGCGAGTTGCGCCATGATCGGGTTGGCGAGTTTGGGTAAATTCTGCGGAAGCCCGTTGCCGAGATGCGTGGACAGCGTTGCACCGGCGTCGGCAGCCCGCGTGGCGGTGGCGAAATCGGTGGCGCTGTGGCCGATCGCCACGAGTTTGCCGGCGGCCGTCGCCTGGCGGATGAAGGCCTCCGCACCCGGCAGTTCCGGTGCGATGGTGATCAGCAGGATCGGGCGTTTCAACGCGTTTTCGAGCCGCCGGATGAGGGCAAAATCGGGTGCTCTCATCGACGCCGGGGGATGGCAGCCTGCATATCCGTCTGCCGGGTTCAGGAAGGGGCCTTCAAGGTGATAGCCCGGGCACATCACCGACGCCGTGGCACATTGGGAAATGGCGTCGTCGAGCGCGTTTATCCGTGTTTTCAGCTGGTCTGGCGTGGCGGTGATCAGGGTTGGCAGCAGGCAGGTGACGCCGGTGGCGCGCAGGGCCTGCATCGCCGCATCGGTCTGCCCGGGCGCGAAGGCGCCCGCGTTGAAATCGATCCCTGCGAAGCCGTTGACCTGCAGATCGACGAGGCCGCCGGATTTGAAGGCTGGGGATTTCAAGACGAGCGCTTTTGCAACCGTGAGGCGGCGGGCGGATCGAGGAAGAGCACGGCGTGCGCATGGCCTTGCAGGGCCGAGGCCGGATGCTCCGGCGAGACCGGCCCCTCCACCGCGGCACGCACCGCTTCGGCCTTTCGCGCGTCCGGCACCGACAGCACGATCAGCCGGCTGCGCAGGATCTGCGGTATCGACATCGAGATTGCCTTTGTGGGCACGTCGTCCAGGGTGGCGAACCAGCCTTCGCCGAGTTGCTGGCGCCGGCACACTTCGTCGAGCGTCACCACCAGAAACGCCGCCTCGGTGGTAAAATCGGCCGGGGGGTCGTTGAAGGCGAGGTGGCAGTTCTCGCCGATCCCCGCGAAGCACACGTCGATCGCATCGCCTTTAATCAGGCGGCCCAGCCGATCCGCCTCGTCCTGCGGGTTCGCCGCGTCCCCGACTATGGCGATGAAGTGCGGCGGATTTGCAAGTTGTTGCAGGAAGCGCTCGCGCAGATAGCGGCGGAAACTTGCTTTGTGGCTCTCGCCCAGGCCAACGTATTCGTCGAGATGAAAGACCGTGACGCGGGTCCAATCGATGCCGGGGGCGCCGACCAGGCTGGCCAATGTCGCGAACTGGCTGGCGCCGGTGGCCAGGACGATGCGGGCTGCACCGCGTGCCGCGATGGCTTCGCGGATGGCTTCAGCGCCGAGCGAGGCGGCTTGGGTGCCGAACTGCTCCGTGGTTTCGCAGATACGGATGTCGACCATGTGGCGGGGGCTCCGGGCGAAAGCTTGCGTCGGCGGTAAGCGAGAGACGGCTTCGGGCCGCTGTCAAGGTGCCGCACGTTTCTTGGTGCTTGTTTTCGTCACAATGGGGGTCGACGGCATCGGTATTTAAGCATACTCGGTTGGATTATTTCAAAAATGCAACATGTGGGTACCGTGCCCACGAACGCATCCCAGGTCCAAGTGCTCGTTCCCGCCGCCCAAATGTTCATCCAGACCGCCGCTGACACATTCCTTATGTGTCAGCGGCGGGTTGGTATGAGCGGTGATCAACTCTTTGACGGCGCGACTTCCAGTTCGTCGAGGCGCGCATAGCGGTAGATTATGAGGGACGCCACCCAGGCGATGATGAACACGCCGATGATGACGAAGCCAATACCGTTGAAGTTGTCATTGAGCGCGCCGATGCCAGCCCAGAACCAGCCTTCGAGGCCTAGCTGGTTGCCGATCAGTCCAAGACCTTCGATGCCCCCGATCAGCACCGCCACTGCGACCGACACAGCTGTGATGACCAGGTTGTAGTAGAGTTTGCGCAGTGGTTTGACGAACGCCCAGTTGTAGGCACCGAGCATCAACACACCATCGGTCGTGTCCACCAGCGACATGCCCGCCGCAAAGAGCGCCGGAAACACCATGATCGACCAGATCGACATTCCCTGCCCGGCTTGGGTCGCGGAGATGCCGAGCAATGCCACCTCGGTTGCGGTGTCGAATCCAAGGCCGAAGAGGAAGCCGAGCGGTAGCATTTGCCAACTTTGCGTCACCAGCCGGAACAAAGGCCGGAACAACCGCGCCAGGAGGCCTCGACTGTTGAGCAGCAGGTCGAAATCCTGCTCATTGAATGCTCCGCCTCGCCGCACACGGCAGAATGTCGTCCAGACGTCGCGCAGGATGACGATGTTCATCGCGGCAATGGCAAAGAGGAACAGAGTCGAGACCGCCGTTCCAATAATGCCTCCCACATCCTTGAGCGCATCAAAGTGTGAAGCGAGTTCAGTGGTCGTTACCGCAATCGCGAGCGCGACCAGGACGACAACCGCCGAGTGGCCAATCGAGAACCAGAAGCCGACGCTGACCGGGCGTTTGCCTTCCTGCATCAGCTTGCGGGTGACGTTGTCGATGGCGGCGATGTGGTCGGCATCGACGGCATGGCGCAGGCCGAAGCTGTAGGCCAGGAATGCCGTGCCGAGCATCACCGGCTGATGACGAAACGTGTAAAGCGCCCACGCCCACGCCCCCAGGTTGGCGAGGATCAGCAGCGTATAGATTCCGACGAGCCGTCCGCGGATACCTTCGGCGCGGTCGTCAAAAGCTTTCTGTAGTAGCGTCAGCACGTGCGTCTCCATGCTCCCGGCTCATCCCGCCCGGTGGCGGCTGGTTTGACGGTGGCAGGTCTCCTGGCTCACGGGTCAAAGCTTCTGGCCCACCTTCCCAAACCATTTCTGGTTCAGTGGCCCACCTTCTGAAAGGTGGATAGGCCAGCGGCTCACCGCTGACAGTTGCGGGAGCAGCCGCCGACTTGCCCCCGGACCAGAGGCCCAGCCGAGACGCACGGCGTTCCCTTTTCACCCGCTCGCACGGGACCATCGAAATTTTAGTGTAGCTATGAATCGCCATGATTGACAGCCAGGCGAGGTTTGATTGTCCAGCGCTTGCAACGGTAAAGACTTTTGCGTTGGATGATAGTGCCATGCTTATCAAGTAATTATACCAGCCCGCCGGGCTGGCCGGCGGCGGTGCGCCAAAAATGACTGGCACGAGCTGGTCAGAATGTCCGCTCAGGATCAAGAGCAGCCATTCCGGCGTCGTTCAGCGACAGCCTCCGAGACCAGCCCGGCGCGCGATAAGCGTCGCAGCAATGACGACTTTGGTCTGCGTAACCGTAGTCGCCTCGCTCCTCGCAATGATGGAGGGTGCGTTTTTTCTGGTGTTCAGCCAGTGTGTGTGGTGTTGACTGGCGGGTAGAATCCTTGATCCAATCCGCTTCGAGCGGTTCTAAAGGCGCCTGAGATGGTGTCTCTGCCGGAGGCCAGTCCGCAGACGAGGCGAATTTTGCTGCCGATTTGCCGGATGTTGGCGGTGGAGGCGTCGTTGTTGCGGCCCCGCGCTGCGGCGGCGGACCCGGCCGTGCTGGGGGCGGTTGGCCGGGTTCGTGGCCTGACGCGGGTGCAGGTTCGGGAGGTTGTCGAGCCTGAGCGGATTCCGCCGCCTCGGGGGTTCTGGCGGCGGCCCGGCGGCAGGGGTTTTGACGCAGGCCACCGCGCGCGCATCGCGGATTGAAGCCGCAGCCGAAGTGAGCCGGCCAAGGCTCTGATCCTGCCCAATGATGGACAGTTCGGGCTGGCCCGGATAAGGCATCGTGGCCCGGCGTAGGCGCCTGTGCCGGGTGGTCCCCATCTGGCGGCAACGATGGGCTGCAGGCGCCATTCCAACGATAGAGGTTTCCCTGCCCCGATGCTGACCCTCTTCTCGTCTGAAGATCTCGGCCGCGTGTTCGACTCGCGGGCCATGACACTAGGCCGTTCGCTGGTTCTGCTCGGCACGGTGGACGTCACGCTCACGGAGTCCGCGATCGCGGTTGTCGTCATGCAAAAGGGTCAGCGGTTCACCGGCACGATCGCCCCCTCCTCGCTCGGTCACCGCGTGGTGTTCGCAAACACCTGCAGCTGTGGTCATTCCAGCTGCGCCCATCTGGCGGCAGGCGCGCTGGCGGCGCTGGACCGCTATCCCGCCCTGCGCAAGCCCGTGCAGAAATCCATGTTGGAGGCGCTGACGGCAGCACCAACGGCCGAGCGTCAGCGGCTGGTGTTTGAGTTGTCCCCCGCAGAGCCGCCGCATGCCTGCTTTGTGACCACTACCCTGATCGGCGAGCGCAGCGGACGGCTGGAGGCCACCACACCTGGCCAGATTCTGCTGGAACGCAGTAGCAACGAGACCACCCGCATCATGGCCAGGCTGCTCGGCGGCGGCGACAGCAGCAGGACGGCGATCCTGCCTGGCGCGGTCACCTCGGTGCTCGGGCTGCTCGCGCGCCTCGGCAAGGCCAGTTGGCACGCGACCGGGAAAACGCTGATCCTCGGGGCGGATCGCATTTTCCAGGCCAACATGCCGCCCGATCTGCCGCCGAAATCCGCGGTCATCCTGGGCGATGCCGGCCCCTGGTATGTCGATGCGGCCACGGGTGAGGTGGGCCGCGTCCGGCTGCGCCAGGCGCCGGTGCGCCAAACTTCGGCGGTGTCACCGCAACCAGCTCGCGCAATGCCAGCACATCTCGTCGCAGCCCGGCCTGCTCCGTTGCCACAGCGCGGGTTTCGCGACCGGCCGACGCCGCAGGCGCCTACGTTCCAGCGCCCCATCGCAGCTCCGCCGCCCCAACAGAAATTTCGCGCCAGTGACCGCAGGCCCGAACCACCGGCACCGCCCAAGATCGTCGCGGTCGCGCCGCTGATCGTGGACTGCGCCCTTCGTGTCGTGCTGCGCCTGCGCAAGCTGGAAAGCCCCGATGTTTTTGGAAAAATGCAGCAGATCGACGCGCTGACGATCGATTTCGACTACGAGGATGTGCGCACCAGGGTCGAAGACGAACGCCAGTTCGTGCCGGCAAACCGAGCTGGCGGCGTGCCCGGCCAGCAGATCTTCCTGCGCCGCGACCGCGCCGGCGAGTCAGGCGCGCTTAATCTGCTGCGCCCCGACGCTTTCAGCGAGATGCGCATCGCCGATGCCCCCGGCGCCTCTGGCGCCCTAGGCAGCCCCGGCGCCTCTGGCGCCCTTGGCAACCCCGGCGCAAAACTTCGCACTGCCTTCACCTATCGCGATCGCGCCGCGTCCGAACGCTGGCAGAAATTTCGGGCCGAGCGCATTCCGGCGCTGCAGTCGCTGGGCTGGCGCTGCGAGATCGACCCCGCCTTCGGCCCGCTTCTGGTGCAATCCGTCGGCGATTACGACGTGCGCGTGGAGGATGCCGGGGCCGGCTCATTCTCGCTGGATTTCGGCATTGAGATCGACGGCGCGCGTCTCCCGTTGCTTCCCATCCTGTTCCGGCTGCTGGAACGCGGCGGCATCGAGGCCGCCCAGATCGAGGGCCACGATCTGATCACCAGCCTCGAAGACGGCCGTATCCTGAGGCTGCCGGCTGAGCGCATTCGCCGCCTCCTGGCTGTCATGGAGGATCTGATCGCAGCGAGCAGGCGCACCGGCGATGACCGCATGATACTGCCGGTGGCCGAGGCGGCCAGCGTGCTGGATCTCGAAGACCTTCTCACCACACGCTGGGAGAATGCGGCTGCCATCGAAGCCTATGTGGAACGCTTCCGTGGCACGGCTGAAATCCCCGAAGTGGCCATCCCCGAAACCTTTCGCGCAACCCTGCGCCCCTATCAGCACCACGGCGTTAA
>JAYTHH010000041.1:0-2051 GCA_043732745.1 Rhodospirillales bacterium | reverse complement strand
CATCAACCCGGATATTGCTGCTGGTGATCCATTTGGCAGCAGATAGCTCGGCCAGCAACGCCGCCTCGATCTCCGCATCCGTCACCTGCCGATGCGGCACCGCCGCCAGCTTCTGTTGCAATGCGCGCAGCAGGTCGGAACGGCTGACGAGCCCCACCAAGCCGCTTGCGCCCACCACGCATACGCGCCGGATGTGGTGCTTCTCCATCAGCTCCACCACCGATTCCAGCGATGCGGCGGGCGACACGACCACCACGTCCGACGTCATGAGGTCGCAGACGCGCCGGCTATGGGATTGCACGTAGCTCTGCGCCTCGCGCCCTGGCCCCAGCAGGAATTCCATGAATTTCGAACGCGGACGCTCGCCCGTCCCGGTTTCCGTGCGCCGCAGCAGGTCCCCCTCAGTGATGATGCCGACGAGCTTGCCGTTCGCGTCCAGCACCGGCAGCCCGCTTACGTGGTGTTCCAGCATCAGGCCGATCGCTACGTCGATCGTGGTCGAGGGCGTCACAGTCAGCAGCGACGTCGCCATAACATCAAGTGCCCGCATGGCCATGTCCTCCAGTCCCCCCGCTTCCGCCAGCGTTCGGGAGCATGCGGGCACATTGCGCCTTGTTGGCACGGAAGTCGTTGATCTCGATCAAGCCGTCTCGCCACCTGCCTTCATCTCCCTTACGTTCGGCAAAATTGCACATGGAGCCCAGCCACGTGACAGAAGCCCCGCTTTCTCCAGCCCCGCTTTCTCCAGCCCAGCAGGGCGAGCCACACCGCGTGGTGGTGGTCGGCGGTGGCGCGTCTGGCCTCGAACTGGTGACGCAGCTTGGCAACCGCTTCGGCAAGTCTGGAAAGCTGCAGATCACGCTGGTCGAACGTGCGCGCACGCATCTGTGGAAACCGCTGCTGCACGCCGTGGCCGCCGGCAGCCTGGATCGCGCGCAGCATGAGCTGAACTACCTGGCCCAGGCACATTGGCACCATTTCACCTATCGCCTCGGCGAGATGGTGGGGCTGGACCGTGCTGCCAAGCAGATCCACCTGGCGCCGACCATCGACGACGAAGGCCGCGAGATCACGCCGGCCACCAGCGTGGCCTATGACACGCTGGTGATCGCCGTTGGCAGCGTTACCAATGATTTCGCAACCCCGGGGGCCGCCGCCTTTGCCGTGCCGCTGGAAACGCCGGACCAGGCGTCGCGCTTCAATCGCCGGCTGATCAACGCCTGCCTGCGCGCCAACACCCAGGAAGGCCCCGTCCGCCCCGGCCAGCTTCACGTCGCCATCATCGGCGCCGGCGCCACCGGGACTGAACTGGCCGCGGAACTGCATCGCACCGTGCGCTCGGTGGTGTCGCACGGGCTGGACCGCATCAACCCCGAAACCGACATCCGCATCGTGCTGGTGGAAGCGGCCCCACGCATTCTGCCGGCGCTGCCGGAGCGGATTTCCGATGCGACCTCCGCCTTGCTGGCCGAAATGGGTGTCCAGGTGCGCACTGGCATCCGCGTCAGCGAGGTGCGTGCGGATGGCGTGTGCCTCGCCAATGGTGATTTCATTCCATCCGAGCTCGTGGTGTGGTCGGCCGGGGTGAAAGCGCCGGATTTCCTGGCCAAAATCGGCGGCCTGGAAACAAATTTGATCAACCAGTTGGTCGTTCTGCCCACCCTGCAAACGACGGTTGACCCTGATATCTTCGCCATCGGCGATTGCTGCTCGTGCCCCAGGCCAGGCTTCCCGTCCCCGGTGCCCCCCAGGGCGCAGGCGGCGCACCAGCAATCCTCACACATGATCCGCCAGATCGAGGCGCGCTTGGCCGGCAAACCGTTGACAGACTTCGTCTATCGCGATTTTGGCTCGTTGGTCTCGCTCGGCCAGTACAGCACGGTGGGCAGCCTGATGGGCTTTCTGGTCGGGCGCAGCATGTTCATCGAGGGCTATTTCGCTCGCCTGATGTATCGCTCGCTTTACAAGATGCACCAGTCCGCCCTGCACGGCCACGGCCCCACCTTTTGGCGCACCGTGGTCGGCGTGCTATCCAGTCGGGCGGAACCTAT
>JAYTHH010000040.1:0-2066 GCA_043732745.1 Rhodospirillales bacterium | reverse complement strand
AAGCCTTTCGCATAACCCTCCATCATGTGTTCGAGCATGTGCGCCGTGGTGATGCCCGGCAGATCGGACCCCCGCGCCGCCATGGCCAGCGACAGGCCAAGCCGAAGCAGATCATGCGCGGGATTGCCGATCACGGTCTGGTCGAGGTCACGTATCTGGATCTCGATCTTGCCCTTGGCGCTGGCCACCGGCCCAAGATTACCGACATGGCAATCGCCGCAGATCCACACCGGCGGTCCCTCCGGCACCGATTGACGATCCGAGCGGTCCAGCCACTCGTAGAACCGCTTCGTGCTGCCGCGCACATAGGCATGCGCTGATGCCGCCATCTTGCGGTTTCGCTCCGCAGTGAGCACGGTCTGACGGTCGGAGGGCTCGGTCGATAGGGCTTTCTAATTTTTCATGTGAATGGAATGCGCCACGACCGGATCGGTTCGGTCGCATTTTTGAGTGCCGACAAAACGGCCTGCTTTTCTGAGAGTGCCTCAGTTTGAATGCCAGCTTCCGACACTGCGCAGACCTTTAGCTGAGGTGGTCCCGGTCGTCTGGACAGCTCGGCGGCCCGGATAAGCTAATCCCTGTTGATGATCATGCCGCCATCGGCAGGTCCGCCGAATATACTTCGTCCGGCGTCCGGCCGGCCAGCTTCGAATGGGGGGGCGGCGTTGTAGTGCCTGATCCATTCCGAAAGCCCGGCGCGTAGCTCGCCGCCTGTCTCGAACGCATGCAGGCAGATGCATTCGTACTTCAGGGACCGCCAAAGCCTCTCGATGAATACGTTGTCCATCCAGCGGCCCCGGCCATCCATGCTGATCCGGATGCCGGCCGCGTCCAGCACGCCCGTGAAGCGCGGGCTCGTGAATTGGCTCCCTCCGCTGCCATTCCACGTGCTGCGCACGCGGAACCTTGGGCAGCTCCGCCCTGGTCGGTGTTGAATATCTCCGGCAGGCCATGGCGCGCCATCGCTTCCTCCAGCGCCTCGATGCAGAAATCCGTGTCCATGTTGTTGGAAACACGCCACGACAAAACCCGCCGGCTCGCCCAGTCCATCACCGCCACCAGATACATAAAGCCGCGCCGCATCGAGATATACGTGATGTCCGTGCACCAGACTTGGTTCGGCCGATCAATCACCAAGTCCCGCAGCAAATACGGGTAAACCCGATGCTCAGGGTGCGGCGTGCTGGTCCGCGGCTTCTGGTAAATCGCCGTCAGGTCCATCCGCGCCATCAACCGGCGCACCCGCTTGCGCCCAACCTTGTGGCCCTGCCTTACAAGATGGCGCAGCATCTGCCGCGACCCGTAATGTGGAAACTTAAATACGCCTCGTCGATCGCCCGCACCAGCGTCTCCGCATCCTCCCCGATCAGCTCATAGTAAAATCCAGACCGGCTGATCGACAGCAACGCACATTGCCGAACCACCGAAAGGCTTGCGTGGTCCGCCTGAACCATTTGCCGCCTCCGATCGACGCTCATCGACCGGAGGCCTTCGCCAAAAAATCCCGTTCCACCAACAGTTGCCCGATCTTGGCGTGCAGCCGGGTCACGTCCGCCTCGCTCGACCCCGGCGGCGCCTCCGCCGTCGTGCCGAACGTCGCCGCCATGCCGTCAATCGCCTGCCGCTTCCAGGCCGCAATCATCGTCTGGTGCACCCCGTGCTTGGCACCCAGTTCAGCCAAGGTCAGCTCCCCCTTGATCGCCTCCAACGCCACGCGCGCCTCGAAGTCAGCCGAATATCGTTTCCGTGTAACTTTCCCCATCTGTTCGTATCCCAAGCCAGAGCGGGATTAGCTTATCAAACTGTCCGAATTTCGGGGACCACCTCAGCGCAGTGGTCTGGGACAGCTACGACGATATCGTGGACGCCTGCAAAACGGCCTGGAACTGGCTCATCACAGATCCCGCCCGTATAACTTCGATCGGAAGCCGCGACTGGGCGTGTGTCAGTCTTTAGACGGGTTGGTATCACATGGCGCGGTCCCCGTTGGTGACCTTTCGCTGGATCACGCAGGGTCGGAGCTTGCGCTCGGAGGTGTTGTTGGTGACGTCGACCTCGCCTGGATA
>JAYTHH010000039.1:0-20016 GCA_043732745.1 Rhodospirillales bacterium | reverse complement strand
GGCCAAAGCCTGGTTTAAGCGAGGCGCGCAGCATCGGCATCGGCAGGACATAGGGCAACACCCGCATCATCAGCGGCACCGACGGCTTCTTGCCGTATTCCATGCCGGGGCTGTCGAATCCGTCCGGCGCCATCAGCACCAGTTTTTCAACCCGCTCCGGATGCGTCGACGCGAAGGTCCAGGCGATGCGGCCGCCCATCGAATGGCCCACAATGGTGGCGCGCTGCAAGCCCAGGCGGTCCATCAGCCCAGCCAGGATGTCGATGGCACGCGTGTCGGAGTAGTCGCCGGACGGATCGGCGCCGGTGAGGCCGAAGCCGGGCTGATCGTAGCGCACCACGCGAAAATCATGGTCCAGCGCCGTCGACCAGTCATCCCAGGTCTGCAGGCTGGAGCCAAAACCGTGCAGCAGAATTACTGCCGGCGCCCCTGATGGCCCGGTGTCGCGCACATGCAGGCGGACGCCGGCCACCTCCAAGAATATCGACGGTGGGGTGGCATATTGCGCCTCTAGCGCGGCGCGCGGTTTGTCGGGCGTGTAGAGCCAGGCCAGTGCGCCAAACAGGACGATCGACACGCCGCCAAGCACAGTTCCAAGCATCCAAAGTCCCTTCTACGGCGCAGCGCGAACCCATGTCTGCGAGCGGCCGAACAGCGATATCCCGAGATAGCCGCGCAGCACCAGTTTCTCGCCGCCATCCTCCAGATGCATCTTGCCGCGATAGATGCCGCCGGTCTCCGGATCGAGCACGTGGCCATCCGACCAGCCATCGCCATCCGGGCGCATGCCGCGAATGATCTCAAGGCCGATCAGCTTCTGGCCGTGCCGGTCGTCGTCGCATTTGTCGCAGACATGGTCAGCCTCCGCCGGGTCCAGCGTCGACAGCACGCGGCCGGTCACCACGCCGCCGGCGTCATCGATATGCACCATGCCGCGCTCCTTGCCGGTGCGGTCGTCGAAGGTGCGCCAGTTGCCGGCGGGGCTGAGGCCGGCCGCGTCCGCCCACGGCGTTGCAGCAGCCAGCAGAACCATCACGGCCAATACGATACGAATCATGCACAAATCCCCCACCGTCAATCGAATACCCAGGCCGGCCGCGCCACCCGCGTGGCGTCGGCGGCGATCCGCATGAACTGCGGCCACAGCCGGAGCGCGTGCAGCAGCACCGCCTGCCCCGGCCCCCAACGGCCAAACCGATACAACGCCATCGCCCGGCGGATCGGGACGGACACATCCCGACGCAGCATTGCGTGATACGAAGTGGGCGAGCCGCCCCCAAGATGGGTCCGCACCGCCAGCGCCGCGCTGTGCAGCGCCATCGACATGCCGTCGCCGGAGAATGACGGGATCACGCAGGCCTGGTCGCCCAGGCGAAAAATCGTCTCATCGGCGGTGGGCGCGTGGATGAAACCGTACGGCACCCGCGCGATCGTCAGCGGCTTGTCCAACAGCGGTTCGGCGCCGCGCAGGCGGTCGCGCAGGTGGGCGGATTCACCTTGCAGGTCGGCCAACAGCTCGGGCCAACTGCCGCCCGATGCCGCCAGCCGGTTGCGGTGCACCAGCAGGCACAGATTGGCGCGCCCGCCCTCCACCAGTTGCAGGCCGGCATACCCGCTGCGGAACAGGATCACCTCCACCGCACCGGCCAGCGCCGCGCGCTCGGTTGGCGCCAGACGGAAATAGGTCTTGAAGCCCACCAGCTCTTCCGGCACGCTTGGCATTGCACGCCTGACACCGCGTAGCTCATGCTTGCCGGTGGCGAGAAAGCGGATGTCCGGTGTCAGCTCGGCCACCGACACGCCGCGCATCACTTGCGCCCCCGAAGTCTCGGCTTGCACCAGCAACGCTTCATCCAGCACGCGCCGCGACAGTCCGACACCGCAAAATGGGAGGTCCGCCTGCACGACGTCAACGCCGCGAACCAGCCTTACACGCGTGATCCGATGACCGCCGAGCGCAAAGGGATCAAGTCCAATCCTCGCCAGATAATGCTGGGCCTCGGCGCTCAGGAACTCGCCGCAGATCTTGTCCGATGGGCCCAGGCTGCGCTCCAGCAACGTCACCCGCTCACCCGCTTGCGCCAGCAGACACGCGGCCGACGCGCCGGCGATGCCGCCGCCGGCGATGGTGAGCCCGCTCATTTCAACCGACCCACACACCAGCGGAACGGTAGCCACCAGCTTATTTCTGCGGCAATCCCGACGCGCGCGAGATAGCCCTGCCAGTCGGCTTTGCGAAAGCTGCGCGCGATCGAAATGGTGCCATCGATCCGTACGATGCGATGCCAACCCATCGCCCGCGCCAGCAGTCTGAAGCCGTAATATGGCACAATATGTCTGTGCAGGTCGGCCACGAGCCAACCGCGCGTCGCGTGAAGCTCCATCCATTCCAGGAATGCCACCACCGCGTCGTCATCGAGGTGATGGGTGAACTGCGAACTGACGATCAGATCCGGCGCAGGGTTCGGTATATGCTCGAACACATCGCCGGTCTGCCAATTGATGCCCATCAGCTCCGGGGTTGCGCGCGCCGCCTCTGCGGCACTCTGCGGATTGAGGTCAAGCCCGGTCAGCACCAGGCGCAACCCGCGTGCCAGGCCCCAGACCCGGATGGCGCGCAACAGATCGCCCTGGCCGCTGGCGATGTCGAGAATAGCTATTCTGGCGCCCTTCGGCGCATTTGCCGTGGCGCGGTCCAGCCAGTCGAGGATCGCCCGATGCGTCATCGTCACCTTGTTGACGCGGGCCAGGTCCGCCAGCGACCGTGCGTAATCGACGCTCGAGGTTTCCGGCAGGTCCATGGTCTCGATCTCGGTGCTACGGCGGCTGAGGTCGATCACACGGGAGAACCCAACGAAAAACGAAATGTTTCGGCGACCATCCCGGGGCCGAACGCCATGGCCATGCCTGGCCCTGCGACACCGTTGGCCAACATGCGATCGAGCACAAACATGATGGTGCACGAGGACATATTGCCGAAATCATGCAGCACAAGGCGTGACCGGCAGAGCGCCTCGGGCGGCAACGCCAGGCCGATTTCAACCGCGTCCAGAACGGTGCGGCCCCCGCCATGCACCGCCCAGTGGAGGTAGCTTTCGGCAGACGCGCCGCGCAGCAATCCGGTAGGGTCGCCCTCGGCCACATCGCGACGCAACGCCTGGGCGATCCGGCCTGGAACCTGGCCGGACAGATGCATGAGGAAACCCTGGTCGCCGATCTTCCAGGTGATCATATCCTGGCTGTCAGGCAGGATCACCGAGCGGAAATCGCCCAGTGCGATGCCCACGGGATCGGCCGTCACCAGCGCCGCAGAGCATCCGTCGCCAAACAGCATCAACGACAAGGCTGTCTCGACATCGTCGGTTTCCTGCAGATGCAGGCTGCAAAGCTCGATGTTCACCACCAGCACGCGGGCAGTGGGTTCGGCGCGCACGGTGTGGTCGGCGGCACGCAAGGCGGGCACCGCGGCGGAGCAGCCCATGAAGCCGATCATGGTGCGCGCCACGTCCGCGCGCAGACCCAGGCGTGCCGCCAGATGCAGGTCGAGCCCCGGCGCGGTAAAGCCGGTGCATGACGCCACGATCAGATGGGTGATGCCTTCCGGGCGCAACTCGGCCACCGCTTGCAACGCCAGATCGATCGCCTGTTCGCCATACGCTTCCATGCGTGCAGCAGTGCCGGGAAACGCGCCGCGTTGAAAGAAGCCGTCCGCATCCACCTCGCCGGCGGCGAGATCGCCGGGGCGCATGTGCGAAAAGCGATGCGCGATGCCGGACCGCTCTGCCATCCGGTCGAATACCGCGCGGCTCTTGCCCTCCGGCAGTTGCCCGCTGGCGAACGCCAGGAACGCCGCGTGCACGTCGTGCGGCGGATTGGCGGTGCCGATGCGATTGATATGCGCGGTCATGGCGCCCGCCCGAAGGCCAACACGGCGTTGAGACCGCCAAAGGCGAACGAGTTGGACAGCGCCACCCCGATAGGCCACCGCCGCCCCACATTCGGCACGTAATCGAGATCGCAGTCCGGATCATCCTCGCGATGCCCCAAGGTCGGCGGCACCAGCCCCTCGCGCAATGCCAGCACCGTCACGACCGCCTCGATCCCACCCGCGGCGTTGAGGCAATGGCCATGCATCGACTTGCTGGACGACACCGCGAGCCTTGCCGCATGCGGGCCGAACACAGAATGCAGCGCCTGCGTCTCGGTGCGGTCGTTGAGCCGCGTGGCGGTGCCGTGCGCGTTCACGTAGTCCACCACCGTCGCCCCGATCCCGGCGTCATCAAGCGCCGCTGTTATCGCCGATGCCGCGCCGTCGGCCGACGGTGCGGTGAGGTCACCGGCATCGCTGGTCATGCCAAAGCCCAGGAATTCCGCATGCACCGGCGCACCTCGCGCCCGCGCGTGTTCCCACGCTTCGAGCACCACCACCCCGGCCCCCTCGCCGATCACCAGACCACTGCGGTCTCGTGAGAACGGGCGGCAGGTGTCGTGGCTTAGCACCCGCAGTCCGTCCCACGCCTTAAGGTATCCCAGACAGATCGACGCATCGCTGCCGCCGCAGATCGCCATGTCCAGCATGCCCGACCGCACCATCTGGCCGGCCAGCCCGATTGCATGGGCGGAGGACGCACAGGCGGACGCTGTGGCGAAGCATGGCCCATGAAAACCGAATTCCATCGCCACCAGGCTGGCCGGTGCGTTCGGCATGGTGCGCGGAATGGTCAGCGGCGGCAGGCGCGAAGCGCCTTCGGCGTAGAGCGCGTGATAGGTCGCGTCGATGGTGGTCTGGCCCAACGACGCACCCATCACCACACCGCAGCGCGACGCCGGATACAGCCTGGGATCGATGCCCGCCATCGCCTCGCGCGCCGCCAGCACGGCGAATTGCGACACTCGGTCCATCATCAGCAACTGGCGCCTGTCGAAATGCGCGTCACCGGCAAAATTTTGCACCTCAGCGGCAATCTTCACGGCCAGCCGCGCCGGATCGAAGCAGGTGATCGGCCCGATCCCGCTGCGCCCGGTGCGCATCGCGTCGAACAGCGTCGAGGTACCTTCACCCACGGCGGAAATCGTGCCCAGTCCGGTGACGGCGACCCGCCGCCTGAAATTCAAACAGCCTCCCCTGGTGCGGCCGCGCGACGCGCCGCGGCCCGGTCGAGCGTGGTCAGCACATGGGCCACCAGGCCGCCGATCGTTGTGAATTCTGCGCCGTCGCGATCCGCCACCACAGGAATCTCCACATCGAAATGGCTCTCGATCTCGAACACTGCCTGGGTGAGATCGAGCGACGGAATACCCAATTCGTCTAATGTCGCCTCCGGCACCAGCAGCCTGCGCTCGACGCCGGTCTCCTTGGCGATGATATCCAGGATCTCGTTGGCGCGCTCATCGGAGAAAATGGTCTGCGGCATGGTCGACAATGTCATCTTAAGGCTCCAGACACGCAACGTATTGGGATCGTTTGGCACCCGACCAGAGGGCCCTGACCCCAACGATCCCACCCTCACACGATTGCGTATAGTTGACGATACAAGCTCCGGCAGGCTCCGTTGTTCCCGTGATGACGAGGGAGCGGGCGCGATGCAGGTGGAATTGACGGGAAAGCGCGTGGTGGTAGCGGGTGCCAGCCGCGGAATCGGCCGGGCGATCGCGCTGGCCTGCGCGCAGGCAGGGGCCTCGGTCTCGATCTGCGCCCGTGGCGCCCAGGCGCTGGAGGCCACGCGCGCCGATCTCGCCGCGTTCGGTGGCACGGTGCATGCGGCCACCTGCGACCTGTCCAGACGTGACGCGATTGATGGCTACATCCACGCGGCCGCAGTAGCGCTCGGCGGGATCGACGTGCTGGTCAACAACGCCACCGGCTACGGGCCGGCGGATGACGAGGCGAGCTGGGACGCCAGCCTGTCGGTGGATCTGATGGCGGTGGTGCGGGCGAGCCAGATCGCGTTGCCGTTCCTGGGGGCGCGACCGGGTGCGTCGATCATCAACATCTCCTCCGGCTCCGGACTCAATCCGTCGCCACGCAACCCGTCCTATGGCGCGGCCAAGGCGGCGGTCATACACTATACCCGCACACAGGCTGCAGCACTTGCCCACGCCGGCATAAGGGTGAACTGCGTGGCACCCGGCTCGATCGAATTCGCCGGCGGCACCTGGGACGAACGCAAGCAGAACGCTCCGGACCTCTACAATGCCACGCTCGCGAACTGCCCGATGGGTCGCATGGGCCATCCAGAGGAAGTCGCCGACGTTGTGGTGTTCCTTGCCTCGGACAAGGCGTCGTGGATCACGGCGCAGATTATTGGCGTGAATGGTGGCCAGGGTCTGCGGGGTGCCTGACATCTGATCGGACGCGATCCTGACCACAGCCGAGATGGCGGATGCGAACCGCCTGACCATCAATTCGGGTATTTCGGCGGAGGGGTTGGACAACGCCAGCCCCCACCTCGCACCATCGGTGCCGGCGACGTTCTGTGCGGCATGGTCATAGAATTGATGGCCTCGGGCATGCCTGCCTTTGAGGACGCCTGCGCCACGGTATGGCTGCACGGCGCTTTGGCCGCAGGCTTCGGCCCGGGGCTTATCGCAGAAGACTTGCCGGAGTTACTTCCGGCAGTGCTGCGGGGTCTGCAATCCTACATCAGCGGCGGCCAGTCATAATGATCGCGCAGTTTTGCCTCGTAGCTGCCATGGATCAGCGCCGCCGGATTCCATTCAGGGCTGGACCGCACCTTGTCCTGCGTCACATCCACCGAAATCACCTCCTGCACCCAGTCGATCGACGTCACGCAGGACGGTGACAGCAGCACGTGCTTGCCCGGCCACCAGTTGCGCGTATCCACGATCAGGTAGCGAAGGGTCCAGCTTGCATCGTCCATCAGAAAATTGCTGACATGGCCGATCTCGCCGTCCGTAGCGTGGATGTTGTAGCCGTCGGTGGCAGACACGCTGCGCAGATTCGGATCTCCTTCATGCGGCTGCTCGGCCAGCGTCAGATCGGTGTCGCCCATCGTCATAGCAGATGACGGAGTAAGCGGCATCATGCCGTCCATGGCGAAGGCGCCGCCGCCCCAGCTCGGATCCCAGCCGTAATATGCAAACACCCCCTGCTCCATCTGGCGGGACACCGGCAGATTCTGCTGGAGGTCTGGACTGTTCTCCACCCGCTCCTTGGTCAGGGCAACCGACAGCGTGCTCCGATTGAAATCCGGCTTGCCCAGCGCCTGCGGATGCAGAAGCACCAGGCGACCCGGCAGCCAATTTCCGGTATCGATCACCACCCATCGCACCCGCCAGGTGCGATCGTCGAACAGAAAATCGCTCACGGTGCCGATACGGCCATCCGCCGCACAAATGGTAAGCCCCTTCAGGGCAGAAGTGACAGACATCATGGCGCGCTCCTCGCCCGTCCGACAGCATGCGAACTTGGGTGAACGATTAACGCGGCTTAACTTCCGGCGTTCCTTCCGGAACCCGCGAGAAGCGGTGGCGTTGTATTAACGTGGGGTTACAGCAGCGCCGCCTTTTCAGGCAACGCCGCCGGACGGACCGGAACGGGAGAAAGTGCATGCGTGTTGCCAATACGACAGCCATTGTGTTCATGGGAGCTGCCGCCCTGTTCGCTGCAGGCGAGGTGTTTGCCCAGGGAACCTACCAGGGCACCTATCCAGGCACGCCCCCCACCCCCGGCGCGGCACAGATGCCATACGCCACAGGTGCCCGGCCAGGAAACGTAATTGGCACCGGCGATTCGTTGCCGTTGTCCAACAACGCCAGCAATATAGGACCGAGTGATACAACCAACGCGATCGCCCCGCGCTTGCCGAGCCCCAATCTCGGCGAGGGGTCCAGCCCGCGCGATTTCCTGATCGTCGCTCGCCAGGCGCTTGCCGGCAACCGCACCGGCGAGGCGCAGGAAGCGTTGGAGCGTGCCGAAACCCGCGCCTTGGCCGGCAATGTGCTGGCCACTGACATCAATCAGCCAAGTCAGCAGCTAGCGATCCGCAACATCGCGTCCGCCCGCCAGGCGCTTGCCTCCGGCAACAAGAGCGCAGCCATCCAGGCGATAGATATCGCACTGCAAGGCCTGTAGTTAGATAAGGTCGGAAATTTCGGACTGGAATAAGGTTTCTCCTCTTCCACCACTGCAAAATTAGTGGGCAATGCCCCGCCTACTAGCTGCATCCCCCGTCCAGTGACACCCTGCTCCCAACATCGGGAGCAGGAATTTGTCCGAAAACTGGCGCAATCGCGCATCCACCGTCTTCACCTGTGAAAAACAGCCCGCCACCGGCAGATCCGGCATGGTGGTCACCAACCACCCGCTGGCCTCTGCGGCCGGAGCAGACATGCTGGCGGCCGGCGGCAATGCCATAGACGCCGCCATCGCCGCGTTCTTCACGCTCACCGTGGTCGAGCCGATGATGGTGGGAATCCTTGGCGGCGGCATGGCGCATCTCCGCCTCGCCGACGGCACGCACACCGTGCTCGACGGCATGAGCCAGGTGCCGTCGACCGGCCACGCCACCATGTATCATCCGGCCGGTCTGGCACCCGAGGATTTCGCCACCGACCTACGCGAGAACATGGTCGGTGCAAAATCGGTCGCGACGCCCGGCAACCTGCGCGGCTGGTGCGACACGCTCGAACGCCACGGCACGATGTCGCTGGACGACGTCATGCAGCCGGCGATCCGCCACGCCACGCGCGGCTTCAGCGTGACTCCGTATTTGTCCGAATGCATCAACGACGCCGCGCCGGACCTGTCACTTGATCCCACCATCGCAGCGCTTCTGATGCCGAACGGGGCTCGGCTGATGGCCGGCGACCGGCTCACCAACGCCGCCTATGGCGACGTGCTCCGGATGATCGCGGCAGACGGTCCGAAGGCGCTCTACGGCGGCGCCCTGGGTGACACTGTGGCCAGCACCATCGAACGCATGGGCGGCTTCGTCAGCCGCGACGATATCGCCGCAACCGCCACCATCATCCGCGCGCCCGTGCGCGGCAGCTATCGCGACCACGAGGTCGTCTCGCTGCCACCGCCGGCTGCATCGGGCGTTCATATGCTGCAGATGCTGAATATCCTGGAAGGCTACGACATCGCAAAACTCGGCTTCGGCTCGGTCGACGGCGTCCACCTCCTGGCCGAAGCGTTAAAAATCGCCTTCGCCGATCGTGCCGCCAGCAGCGGCGACCCGGATTTTGTCGATGTCCCGGTGGAGCGTCTGATTTCGAAGGACTATGCCGCCCAGCGCCGCGCCGAAATCGACATGACGCGGACCAGGAAATGGTCGAGCGGCCTCGGCCCGCGCCAGAGCCCGCACACAACCCACGTCACCACCGCCGATCGAATGGGCAACGTGGTCGCCAGCACACAGACCATCAACAGCAGCTTCGGCGCCCGCTTCATGATCCCGGGCACCGGCCTCATTCCCAACAACTACATGTCCAACTTCGATCCACGGCCAGGCGGCGCGCTATCGATCGCCCCCGGCAAGCGCGTCACCACCTCGATGGCGCCAACCATGCTTTTGAAGGACGGCAATATTCGCTTCGCCTTGGGCCTGCCCGGCGGGCTGCGCATCTTCCCCAGCGTGATGCAGGCGATCATCAATCTGGTCGATCACCGGATGACGCCACAGGAAGCCGTGGAGGCGCCGCGGGTGTGGACCGAAGGCCCGATCCTTGAGGTGGAGGACGCCTACTCCGAACGCGTGCTGCGCGCCTTGCGCCAGCGCGGCCACAACGTTGCCCAGCGTCCGCATGTCGCCGGCGGCATGGGCTGCATCGCCTTCGAGCCGGATGGCGGCATGACGGGTGCTGCCTGCTGGCGCGCCGACGGCACCGCCATCGGCCTTGGTGGCGGACTCGCCCGCCCGAACGTGCGCTTCTGGGCCGACGCCTCGCCAGACTGAACGCGCGGTTTCGCCCTGATCAGGCCATCCAGGGCGGAACCGGCAACCCCTTCCCGCGGAGGAATTCAGGGTTGAACAGCTTGGACTGATACCGCGCCCCGCCATCGCACAGGATCGTCACGATCGTATGCCCAGGCCCCATCTCGCGCGCCACGCGAATGGCGGCGGCGATGTTGATGCCTGCCGACGTGCCGACCGAAAGGCCCTCATGGATCAGCACGTCGTAGATCTGCTCCAACGCCTCGGCATCGGGAATGCGCACCGCGTCATCGATCAGCGCACCGGCAAGGTTGCCGGGCACCCGGCCCTGCCCGATCCCCTCGGTAATTGAGCTGCCGGTAATGGACAGGTCCCCGTTCTTCACCCAGCCATACAACCCGCTGCCCTCCGGGTCGGCCAGCACGATCCGCACGCCTGGCTTTCGTTCCTTCAGCGCCAGCGCTACACCCGCCAAGGTGCCGCCGGTGCCGCAGGCGCAGGTGAACGCGTCTACCTCGCCCCCTGTCTGTTCCCAGATCTCTGGGCCGGTGGTCGTCCGGTGCCCCTCGCGGTTGGCCAGATTATCGAACTGGTTGGCCCACAACGCGCCCATCTCCTCGGCCAGGCGCTGCGAGACATGCACGTAGTTGCCTTGGTCCTTATAGGGCTTTGCCGGGACCAGACGCAGATCGGCACCGATCATGCGCAGGAAGTCGATTTTTTCCGCCGATTGCGTGTCTGGCATCACGATCACGCATTTATAGCCGCGCGAGTTACCCACAACCGTGAGCCCGATGCCGGTATTGCCCGCCGTGCCCTCCACGATGGTGCCACCCGGCTTCAGCGTGCCGCGCTGCTCGGCATCCATGATGATTGCAAGACCAGCGCGATCCTTGACCGACCCACCGGGGTTCATGAACTCGGCCTTGCCCAGAATGGTGCAGCCCGTGGCCTCGGACGCGCGACGCAGGCGGATCAGCTTGGTCTGGCCCACGGCGCCAGCGAGATCTTTCGCCCATGCAGAATCATGCGGCCTGTCATTCATACTGTGTCGCTCCATTACGGATACGGTGCGCGTGCTCAATTGAGGCACACGCGACCGACGTTGTTCAAAAGGGTTTTGCCTGGCGCATTATCAAGCAAATGCCAGGTTTTCCCATGAACAATGCTGGCCTACGGTTCTTGATCGAAGGCATCACTGCCGGAATTGCACCGTTTTGCGCACCAAACCACGCCGTCTTCGCGCCGGCGCGATCGGGTTCCAGAGCGTCATCCGATCAGGTAAAGATGCCCGATAAAACATAGACCTAGAGATTTCCTCCGATCCCTATCGATCGGAAAAAGCTCTAGGATGGCGCAAAACCGGGAGATGCGACCATGACCGAGACACCACAGGCCACAGGCCTGCGCAAAGGCCTGACCAGCTACGGCGATGCCGGTTTTTCACTCTTTCTGCGCCGCGCCTTCATCAAGGCCATGGGCTATTCGGACGATGCGCTTGACCGCCCGATCATCGGCATCACAAACACCTATTCCGATTTCAATCCGTGCCACGGCAACGTTCCTGATCTGATCGAGGCCTGTAAGCGTGGGGTGATGCTGGCCGGCGGGCTGCCGATGGAATTCCCCACCATCTCTATCCACGAGAGCTTCGCCCATCCCACCAGTATGTTCCTGCGCAACCTGATGGCGATCGACACCGAGGAAATGATCCGCGCCCAGCCGATGGACGCGGTGGTGCTGATCGGCGGCTGCGACAAGACCATCCCCGCACAGCTCATGGGTGCTGCTTCGGCCAACATCCCCGCAATCGTGCTGCCCACCGGCCCCATGCTGGTCGGCCACTACAAGGGCGAGGTGCTCGGCGCCTGCACCGATTGCAGGCGGATGTGGGCGCAGTTCCGCGCCGGCGACCGCACCGAGGCGGAGATGGACGAGGTGAGCGGCAGGCTGGCGCCCACCAAGGGCACCTGCATGGTGATGGGCACCGCCAGCACAGTGGCCTGCATGACCGAGGCGCTCGGCATGTGCCTGCCCGGCGCTGCCACCGTGCCTGCCACCCATGCCGACCGCATTCGCGCGGCGGAGGCATCGGGCGCTGCTGCCATCCGGCTGGCACGCGATGGCATGACGCCGGCGAAGATCATGACCAAGGAAGCCTTCACCAATGCGCTGACAGTGCTGCAGGCGATCGGCGGCTCCACCAACGGGCTGATCCATTTTACCGCCATCGCCGGCCGCCTGGGCATCGCCATCCATCTGGATGCGTTCGACGCGCTGGGGCTGAAGGTGCCGGTGCTGGTGGATCTGAAACCTTCCGGCAACCACTACATGGAGCATTTCCACTGGGCCGGCGGCATGCCTCGCCTGCTGGCCGAATTGGGCGAGCTGATCGACACCACGCAGCACAGCGTAGCAGGTGGCACGCTCGCCGATATCGTGGCCAATGCGGAATATGTGCCTGGGCAGGACGTGATCCGCGGCCGCGACGCGCCGATCCATTCCGGCGGCGGCCTGGCCGTGCTGCACGGCAACCTGATCCCTGGCGGCGCGCTTCTGAAGCGTTCGGCCGCGACGCCTGCCCTGATGGTGCATGAGGGTCGCGCCGTGGTGTTCGACAGCATCGAGGACATGACCGACCGGATCGACGACGAAGCGCTCGACGTCAACGCGGATGACGTGCTGATCCTGCGCAACGCCGGCCCTAAAGGCGCGCCTGGCATGCCGGAGGCTGGCTATATTCCCATTCCGCGCAAGCTCGCCCGGGCCGGGGTGAAGGACATGGTGCGGATTTCCGACGCCCGTATGAGCGGCACGGCCTTCGGCACCATCGTGCTGCACGCCACCCCCGAAGCCGCTATCGGCGGGCCGCTGGCGCTGGTGCGCAACGGCGATCGTATTCGGCTGGACGCGACCAAGCGCACGCTGGATGTTCTCGTGTCGGACAACGAACTCGCCGAACGCGCTGCCGCCTGGATTGCCCCGCCGGAGCCGCCGGGTGCCGAGCGCGGCTACCTTCGGCTGTTCCTCGATCAGGTCACGCAGGCTGACCAGGGCGTCGATTTCGCGTTCCTGCAGCCACCTGCGATGCGCTGACTGTTATGCGCTGATCGTTATGCGCGAAGGCGGGCGAGCAGCCCGTCCCAACGCAGACGGACGTCGCGCAGTGCACGCTCCTTCACATGGCCGAAGCCTCTGATGTCTTGCGGCAAGGACGCCAGTTCGACTGCCACCGCAAGCTTGGCCGGGGACAGGCGCTGCAGGATCTCGTCGACCAGGGCTTCATATTCGCCGATCAGCGCCCGCTCCGCCTTGCGTTCCGCGGCGCGGCCGAACGGGTCCAACCAAGTACCGCGCAAGATGCGCATTGGCGCCATGAGATGGAACGCTGACATCATCCAGCCGCCGAAGCGTTGCTTTTGGAGGTGGCCGGTGCGTGGGTCGCGTTTGGCGAAGCCTGGGGGTGCCAGATGGAAGAACAGTTTTGTATTTCCTTCGAAATGCGACTCCAACTCCTTGCGGAATTCCGGAGAGGCATGAAGGCGCGCCACCTCAAATTCGTCCTTGTAGGACATCAGCTTGTGCAGTCCGCGCGCCACCGCCTCGGTCAGCACGGTGCCGCCTGAGAAAAAATGGGCTTCGACTTCCCTGACGCGGGCGACGCGTTTGGAATAGCGCCTGGCATAGCGCGCACTTTGATAGGCGCGAAGATGCGCCTCGCGCGTGGCGATCAGCGCATCGAGCGTGGGCGGCACAGGAGGTGTCAGCGACACGCCGGCCGCGGCGGCCACCTTCGTGGGATCGATGGCTGCCGCGCGGCCCCATGCGAAGGCCGCCTCGTTTGCGCCTACCGCAGTGCCGTTGAGGCGAATGGCGGTCATCAGGCTATCGTGGCGCAGGGGGACCAGGCCTTTTTGCCAGGCGAACCCGAGCAGGAACAGATTGGACGCTATCGCATCACCGAGCAGCGCCTCGGCCAGGGCCGTGGCATCGATCATGTCGACCTGCGCCGCACCGGCGGCCTGCACCAGGTCGCGCTTCAGCAGCCCAGCCGGCAGCGTGGTTGTTGGCTCCATCACGAAATGCGCGGTTGGCGCTTCATGCGTGTTCAGCACCACACGCGTCGAGGGGCGGATCGACGCCAGGCCATCGCGGGAGGCGGCGACCACGAGATCGCAGCCAAGCAGCAGATCGGCTTCTGCCAGACCCACCCGCAAGCCGTGCAGATCCGCTTCGTTTCGGGCGATACGGACATGGCTGAAGACGCTGCCGCCCTTCTGCGCCAGGCCCATCTGGTCCAGCACTGACACATGCACGCCATCTGCGTGCGCCGCCACACCCAGCAAGGCCGCCACCGTGACGATGCCGGTGCCGCCGACGCCGGCCAGTAGAATGCTCCATGGACGATCGAGCGGGGGCAGGACAGGTTCCGGAAGATCGCCGTCTGGCAGGAGATCGGACGGTGCACGCTTGCGCAGCGTGCCACCCTCGATGGTCACGAAGCTGGGGCAGAAACCGTCGATACAGGAAAAATCCTTGTTGCAGGAGCTTTGATCGATCTGCCGTTTGGTGCCGAATTCCGTCTCCAAAGGCGCCACCGACATGCAGTTCGATGTGCGCGAGCAGTCGCCACAGCCTTCGCACACCGCGGCGTTGATGAAGACCCGCTTGTTCGGGTCCACCATCGTGCCGCGCTTGCGGCGACGGCGCTTTTCGCTGGCGCAGGTCTGGTCGTAGACGATCGCGGTGCAGCCTGGCGTTTCACGGAATTGCCGCTCTACATCCTGCAGCACGTGCCGCTCGAACACCTTCACGCCGGGTGCAAAGCCAGTCACGCCTTCATATTTCTCAGGCTCATCGGTGACCACCGCGATGGCCACCACGTCTTCGGCGGCAAGTTGTCGTGTCAGTTGCGGCACTGTCAGCGTGCCATCGACGTGTTGCCCGCCGGTCATCGCCGCGGCGTCGTTGAACAGGATTTTATAGGTGATGTTGACCTTGGCGCTGACAGCAGCGCGGATCGCCATCAGGCCTGAATGAAAGTAGGTGCCGTCGCCAAGGTTGGCGAACACATGCGCTTCCTCGGTGAACGGCGCCTGGCCGATCCAGGCGACGCCCTCGCCGCCCATCTGGCTGAAGGTGTCGGTGCTGCGGTCCATCCAGACGGCCATGTAGTGACAGCCGATTCCGGCCAAGGCCCTGCTGCCATCGATGACTTTGGTGGACGTGTTGTGCGGGCAGCCCGAGCAATAGAACGGCTTGCGCTCGGCCGATGGCACCACGCCGTCGGCTACCTTCAGGCCTGTGCGCAGGAACGCAGCACGCTCCTGGAGCCGCTCCGCCTCCATGAAGCCGGATAGCCGCTCACCCAAGGCCGCTGCGATCTCGGCGGCGGACAGGTCGGCGTTTGGTTTCAGCAGCACGCGGCCCTGCGGGTTGTGCTTGCCAACCACAACGGGGCGATGTGCGAGGTCGTAGAGCGCATCACGCACCTGCTGCTCGATCAGTGGCGCCTTTTCCTCGACCACCACGATCTCGTCGAGCCCTTCGGCAAAGTCTCGCAACGTGCGGGGATCGGCAGGCCAGGTGAGCGCCAGCTTCAACAGTCGGACGGCGCTTTCGTCCACGCCGAGCATGGCGAGCGCATGACGGGTGTCGTGGTAGGATTTGCCGGCTGTGACGATGCCGATGCGCGCGCCCTTGCCTGCCAGTATCAAACGGTCCAGCCCGTTGGCCCGCGCGTAGTCCTGCGCCGCCTGAAGCCCGTGCGCGAACAGCCTCGCCTCCTGCTCAAGCGGCGGGTCGGGCAGCCTGATATGGACATCCGGCGCCGGGCCATCGGGACGGACGATGCTGAAACCATCGAGATCGAAGGCAACACTCGCAGAAGAGTCGATCACGTCGGCCACGGTCTTGAAGCCGACATAGCGGCCAGACCAGCGCGACATGGCCCAGCCGTGCAGGCCGAGGAACAGCAGATCATGGACATCGGCCGGTACCAGCACCGGGATGGAGGCAGCGGCAAAGGCCTGCTCGCTTTGGTGTGGCACCGTCGACGACTTGCAGGCGTGGTCGTCACCGGCCACCAGCAGCACGCCGCCGGAGCGCGAGGTCCCCGCATAATTCGCGTGCTTCAACACGTCGCCGCTGCGATCCACGCCGGGGCCTTTGCCGTACCAGAGCGCAAAAACGCCTTCCACCTTGGCGCCCGGGAACAGCGTTACCTGCTGCGTGCCCCAGACGGCGGTGGCGGCCAGCTCCTCGTTCAGCCCATAGCGGAACTGGATGTTGGCGGCTTCAAGGGTTTTGCGGGCGCTGGTCATCTGCATGTCGACCATGCCCAATGGCGAGCCGCGATAGCCGGAGACGAAACCTGCGGTGTTCAGTCCCGCTTGCAGATCCAGCGCGCGCTGCAGCAAGGGCAGCCGCACCAACGCCTGCGTGCCGGTCAGATAAAAGCGTGGCGCCGCGATGTCATATTTGTCGTCCAGCGTGACCAGCGTCTGCGTCATGACGTTTTCCACCGTGACCTGGACATCATATTAGGGCAGTCTTGTTGCCACAACCAAGGCGCGTGAGGCTACCGCAGAAAATAACAGCTTCCATGCGCGGCTTCAGGTGCGGGCTGCGCACTAACTTCGCTGGCGACGCCATTGTTGATGCATTTCTTGCGCGGCTGAGATCTATACCGCAATGCAGCAAATAATGGTTTAGCTTTCGAGGGCGCTGCCGAGCACCACGAGTTCGCGCCCTTCGTCCACCATGTCTCCCACCACACAGCGCAGCACCTCCACCACGCCGTCGGCCGGCGCACTCAGCGACAGCTCCATCTTCATCGCTTCCAGCATTACCAGAGTCTGGCCATGCTTTACCGAATCGCCCACCGCCACCAGGACGCCAGCAACCCGGCCAGGGATCGGCGCCGTTACCTTGCCGCCGCCCTGCAAGGCGGCAAGCGGTGGGGCCAGACGGTCGATGCGATCAAACACGTGGTTGACGCCCGCCTGCGTGACAACGATCCGCTCGCCGTGGCGGAACACGTTTGCCCGCACCTGCGCGCCATCGAGGGCGACCCCGTCAGCGGTCTTCCGCGCCACGACTGAAATGCCATCCCACATCAACGACCAGGCTGCGTCGTTGGGTTGCACTGTGACATCGAGGCGGACGCCGTTGGCAGAGAGGGACACCGCGCGATGGCCAGCGAGGTTCATCAGCCAGACGTCGCTGGCCGCCCAGGGATCGGCGTTTTCGATTTCGACGGACAGAACCGACAGAACAGCCGCCGCTATGGTGGCGGGTTCGGGCGATGCTACCGGTTCCAAAAGCGTGGGATTGCGGCCGATGAAGCCGGTGTCGAAGTCACCGGCCGCGAAGTCCGGATGGTTCACGATGCCGCTGAGCAGGCCGAGATTGGTCTGCACACCGACGACGACGCAGGCGGACAAGGCGCGGGACATAAGGCGCAGCGCTGTGGCGCGGTCGGGTCCGTGGGTGATGAGTTTGGCGATCATCGGGTCGTAGTCGACGCCGATGCGATCGCCCTGCCGGACGCCGGCGTCGATGCGCACGCCGTTGGTGGGGAGCATCAGGCGTTGGAGGACGCCCACCGATGGGAGGAAGCCACGGGTGGGATCTTCGGCGTAGAGACGGGCCTCGAAGGAATGGCCGTCGATGGAAAGTTCGTTCTGGAGCAAAGGAAGTCGGCCACCGGCTGCGACGAGCAACTGCCAGCGCACCAGGTCCTGGCCGGTGATCGCCTCCGTCACCGGGTGTTCCACCTGAAGCCGCGTGTTCATCTCCATGAACGCGAAACTGTCGCCCTCGACGATGAATTCGACGGTGCCGGCACCGACATAGCCCACGGCCTTGGCCGCTGCCACGGCTGCCTCGCCCATGGCGCGGCGCATTTCAGCCCTCATGCCGGGGGCTGGCGCCTCCTCGATCACCTTCTGGTGGCGTCGCTGGACGGAACAGTCGCGTTCGAAGAGATAGACGCAATTGCCGTGGGTGTCGGCGAAGACCTGGATCTCGACGTGGCGGGGGCGGGTGAGATAGCGCTCGATCAGCACGCGGTCGTCGCCGAACGACGAGATCGCCTCGCGTTTGGCGCCTTCGATTGCGGCAACCAGATCGGCTTCCTGTTCGACCACCCGCATGCCTTTGCCGCCGCCGCCGGCCGAGGCTTTTATCAACACCGGGAAGCCGATACGCGTGGCGGCTTCGGTGAGCGTGGCCATGTCCTGCGCTGTGCCGTGATAGCCTGGCACCAAGGGCACGCCGGCCATCTCCATGAGGGCCTTTGCCTCGCTCTTGCCGCCCATGGCGCGGATGCTTGCGGCGGGCGGGCCGATGAACACGACACCGGCCGCGCCGCAGGCTTCGGCGAAATCGGCGTTTTCGGAGAGGAACCCGTAGCCGGGATGCAACGCCTGGGCGCCGGTACGGCGGGCGACTTCGAGGATGATGTCTCCGCGGAGATAGCTTTCCCGCGCCGGCGCGGGACCGAGCCGCACCGCCTCATCGGCCATCGCGACATGCATCGCATCGGCATCGGCGTCCGAATAGACGGCAACTGTGGAAATGCCCATGTCGCGGGCGGTGCGGATAACGCGGCAGGCGATTTCGCCGCGGTTGGCGATCAGGATTTTGCTGAACATGTCCATCACATCCTGAACACGCCGAAGCGCGTGGGATCGATCGGGGCGTTCAGCGATGCCGACAGGCCAAGTGCGAGAACGCGGCGCGTGTCGGCGGGATCGATGATGCCGTCATCCCACAGGCGCGCCGAGGCGTAATAGGGGTGGCCTTGGGTTTCATACTGATTGCGTATGGGATTTTTGAAATCCTCTTCGTCCGCTGCGTCCCAGGTGCCACCCTTGGCCTCGATGGCGTCGCGTCGCAAGGTGGCCAGTACGCTGGCGGCCTGTTCGCCGCCCATGACGGAAATGCGGGCGTTCGGCCACATCCACAGGAAGCGCGGGCTGTAGGCCCGGCCGCACATGCCGTAGTTGCCGGCGCCAAAGCTGCCGCCAATGATCACCGTGAACTTGGGCACCGCAGCGCAAGCCACCGCGGTCACCATCTTGGCGCCGGCCCGGGCGATGCCGTCGTTTTCGTACTTGCGCCCAACCATGAAGCCGGTGATGTTCTGCAAGAACACCAGCGGGATCTTGCGTTGGCAGCACAACTCGATGAAGTGCGCGCCCTTGTTGGCGCTCTCGGCGAACAGGACGCCGTTGTTGGCGATGATGCCAACCGGCATGCCCTCGATGTGGGCAAAACCGCAGACCAGCGTGGCGCCGTAGCGCGACTTGAACTCGTCGAACACGCTGTCGTCCACCACCCGGGCGATGACCTCGCGCACGTCATAGGGTTTGCGAGTGTCGGTGGGCACCACGCCGTGCAGTTCTTCAACGCCAAAACGCGGCGGTTTGGCCGGTTGCAGCAGCAGCGATTTCGGCTTGATGCGGTTGAGCCGGGCCACCGCGCCGCGTGCCAGCGCCAGGGCGTGCAGGTCGTTTTCGGCCAGATGGTCGGCCACACCGGATAGCCGCGTATGCACATCGCCGCCGCCCAGATCCTCGGCGCTGACGACCTCGCCAGTGGCGGCCTTGACCAGCGGCGGGCCGGCCAGAAAGATCGTGCCCTGGTTCTTGACGATGATGGTCTCGTCGCTCATGGCCGGCACGTAGGCGCCACCGGCGGTGCAGGAGCCCATCACCACGGCGATCTGCGGGATGCCCGCACCGGACAGGTTGGCCTGGTTGTAGAAGATGCGGCCGAAGTGGTCGCGGTCTGGAAACACCTCGTCCTGATTGGGCAGGTTGGCCCCGCCCGAATCCACCAGATAGATGCAGGGTAGGTGGTTTTGCGCCGCGATCTCCTGCGCCCGGAGGTGCTTCTTGACCGTCAACGGGTAGTAGGTGCCGCCCTTTACAGTGGCGTCGTTGCAGAGAATCAGACACTCGATGCCGGCCACTCGGCCGATGCCGGCAATCAGGCCGGCGCAGGGCGCGCTGTCCTTGGTCAGGCCACCGCCAGCGTTTTCGGGGTACATGCCAAACGCCGCCAGTGGCGCGATCTCCAGGAACGGCGTGTCAGGGTCCAGCAGGCGTTC
>JAYTHH010000038.1:0-7158 GCA_043732745.1 Rhodospirillales bacterium | reverse complement strand
ATCACCACGGCCACCGCCATCAGCGCCACGAACGGCAGCGTGCCCCAAATGATCGGGGCCAGCCCGATATCAGGTGCGATCCGGTTGATGACGAAGATGTTGAGGCCGACCGGTGGGTGGATCAGACCCATTTCCATCACCACGGCCATGATCACGCCGAACCAGATCAGGTCGAATCCGGCGGCGCGCAGCGGCGGCAGGATGATCGGCGCCGTCATTAAGATTATCGACACCGGCGGCAGGAAGAAGCCCAGCACCACCACCAGCAGCAGAATGGCCGTCAGCAGCAGCCATTTCGACAGATGCAGGCCCACGATAGCCTCGGCCGCGCTCTGGCTGATGTGCAGATAGCTCATCACGTAGGAGTAAAGCAGGCTCATGCCGATGATCATCAGCAGCATGCCGCTCTCGCCCAAGGTGCCCTCAAAAATGGGCTTGAGGTCACGCAGCTTGTAAGCCTGATAGACGATCGCGATCAGCGCCAGCGCCATCACGGCGCCGAGTCCGGCGGTTTCGGACGGCGTTGCGATGCCGCCGTAAAGTGCCACCATCACGCCGGTGAGAAGCAAGAGGAACGGCAGTACCCGCGGCAGCGCGGCCATGCGCTCAGCCATGGTGAAGTGCTCGTCCGATAGGATCGGGCTGCTTGGCCCGCCATTGGCGGCCACCGCCTGCGCCTTGGTGTATTCCCGCTTCCACTGGAACACCGCAAACGAGGCGAACAGCACGACCAGCAAAACGCCCGGCCCGAGGCCCGCGAGGAACAGCCGGCCCAGCGACTGCTCAGCGGCGACGGCATACAGGATCAACACGATGGACGGCGGCAGCAGGATGCCCAACGTGCCGCCGGCGGCAACCAGACCGGCCGCAAAACCGGGCGAATAGCCCCGACGGCGCATTTCGGGAATACCTGAACTGCCGATCGCCGAGCAGGTGGCGGGGCTGGAGCCTGCCATGGCAGCAAACAAGCCGCAGGCCAACACCACGGCGACCCCCAACCCGCCCGGCACCCGGCCGAGCCAGGTATGCAGCGCATCGTAAAGATCCTTGCCGGCGCGCGACTTGCCGATCGCAGCACCCTTGAGGATGAACAGCGGAATGGTAAGCAAGGTGATGCTCGCCAGTTCCTCATAGACATTCTGCGCGATGGTATCGAGCGAGGCCGCCGGCATAAACACCATCATGAAGATGGTCGCCACGCCGCCCAGGGCAAAAGCGATCGGAATGCCGGAGAACAGAGCGGCCAGTGTGGCGCCGCCATACATCAGGCCAAGCTGGACCGTGGTCATATGTGGTCTTTGCGGGGGGTGAAAACCTGCAACGCCTGCTGCATGGCCAGCAAGCCCATGCCGAAGGTCATGCACGCATAGGGGATCCAAAGCGGCGCACCCCAGGCGGATGGCGTGGTCTGATCGTCGACCCAGGCCTCTACCAGCAACTGCCAGCTTTTAACGGCGAAGAAAGCGCAGAACAGGCAGGAGCCGATATCGGCCAACCTGCGACGCACCCTGTCCGCGGCCGGCGGCAGCAGCAGCGACAACGCATCGATGCCGACATGGCCGCGCCGCGCCTGGGTCCAGGCGGCGGAGGCGAAGGTGGCGCCGATCAGCAGGAAGGTCGAAAGCTCATCCTGCCAGTCGCTGGCGATGCCGAGGAAGTAGCGGCCTATCACCTCCCAGGTCAGCACCAAGCCGGCGGCGGCGATAGCGATGGCGGAGGCCACCGCGAGAATGCCGTTGACCACGTTCAGGACCGACTGCACCACGCCCAGAAAACCCGAGCGCGGCGCATCGATCGAGGTGAGGTCGAGTTCGGCGTAAGCGCTCACGCAACCGCCTCGGCGAGCTTCAGCAATTCGGCGCAGGCGGCGTTGCGGTTGGCGAAATCCTTCCAGGCGGTGGCCTGGGCGATGGTTTTCCACTTGCCCAGCGCATCGACGTTGAAATCGGCCACCTTCACGCCAGCCTTGCTATAGATGTCGGCCAGCTCCTGGTCGTCTGACTTCGCCGCCGCGAGCGCGAATGCCTCCATATCGAGCCCCACTTTCAGGATCGCCTTTTGGTGATCGGCGGGCAGGCTGTCGAAGACCTGCTTGGACATCAGCAGCGGCTCAAGCATGAACCAAAAGCTGCCCTGACGGCCAGTGGTGACGTTCTTGGAGATTTCCTGCAGGCGGAAGCTGATCAGGCTGGTGGCCGAGGTGACGGCGGCATCCAGCGATCCGGTCTGCATTGCGGCATAGATCTCGTTGGACGGCACCGACGAGATGATCCCACCGGCGGCCTTCAGCATCAGGTCCATCTCACGCGAGCCGCCGCGGATCTTGAGGCCTTTGGTGTCATCCGGCGAGATCAGCCCGGTGGTGCGGCTGGCGATGCCGCCAGACTGCCAGATCCAGGAGATGATCTTGACGCCGCGCTTCTCCAGCAACGCCGAAAGTTCCTCGCCGATTTTCGACGTCTTCCAGGCCATGCCCTGGGCATAGTTGGCCACCAGGGACGGCATCAGACCGATATTGACCTCCGGCACCTCGCCGCCGGCATAGGCCAGCGGATACACCGCCATATCCAAAGCGCCACGACGCAGTGACGAGAATTGCGCCACTGTCTTCATCAGCGACGAGCCAGGGTAGATTTCGAACTGCAATTCGTTGTTGGTGGCAGCAGCGACATCGCGTGCGAACATCCGAGTCAGTCGATCGCGAAAATCGCCTTCCGTCAATGTGCCGCCGGGGAACTGATGGCTGATCTTGAGTGTGTGCACTGCGGCATTGGCCGTGCCGGTGCGGAGAACGACTGGGGCGGCTAACAGGCTGCCCAGGATGGTGCGACGTGCGATCATTGCGGAAGCTTCCCCTCAAGACCGTGACTCTTCAGAGACACGGTTTATTGGCTCATACCGCAGTCTTCATCTGGTGCAAACTGTTACTATTGACGCTTGGGATGTCGTCAATTACCTATTTTTCACTATCATCAAAACCGTAATGTGGAGTGGAGCGCCTGGCACTAAAGCGGTATTGCCGGATCCCCACGCGCCCGGATCGGCATGGTATTTCAACATTTAAACCTGCTGGCGCGCCGTTCGGACGCCGAGAACATTGCCTCGGCGCTGGAACTCGCCGGGATGGCCCGGTCACAACGACACACGCGTGTGACCGACTCACTGGACCTTGTGGACAAGGCCACCAGCGCGCTCGACCCCGAAACCACCAGCCACACCCTGGCGTTGATCACCGACCTCAAAATTAAACTGGGCCTGACCGTGCTGCTTATCACCCACGAAGAAGGGCGCGATGATGCCAGAGGCCTTCTGCCGTAATGATTGCGGCCCGGTCGTTTCCGACAGGCCGCTTCATCGTGTCAAATAGATCGCAGGTCAGCGCGCGCGATACGTGCGGTGGCAGGCGCCACAGGTGCCCCCGGCGTCTGCGAACTGCGCATTGAAGCCAGGCGTGTCGCCGGCCTTCGCCAGCACCAGCAGCTTGTCGAACGCTGCAACATAGGCGGCGTCGACCTTGACGAAGCCGGCGCGATCCGACCAGATCTCCGCCTTCGCTTTGGTGTTACCGCCGGTTTCCGTCCCGACAGGGAAATAGTCCTTCAGGCGGCGCGCGCGATCGGAAAGCTCAATGGAAGCATCGACCTGCGAGGACGCGGTGGCCCCGCCTTCGGCCGCCTTCTTCATGGCGGTGGTCAATTCGCCCACGCGCTTCTGATTGGCCTGCCGTGTGGCGATGATCTCATCAGGGGTGGCGGCGAGGCTGGCGACCGATCCGGCGACCAACAGCACGGCAGCAAGCAGCGACACTCGTTTCATGTTAACGCCTTTTGAAGTTTCGATTTGTAAACGTGGCGACGGTGCTGCTTTTAGGTAATGCCTGCCATGCGAAAAGTCGACGGACCTACAGAAGTTTTTTAGATGAACGTTCGTCGTCCTATCGTTCTTGATTCAGGATTGCATGATTGTGGGCTCTGTAAAGTCGGTTGTGGTGTTTTGCGGGGCGAGCATGGGCGCTCGACCGATCTGGCAGGAAGAAGCCGCATCGCTGGGCAAGGGGTTAGCCGAAGCAGGCATTCGCCTTGTATATGGCGGCGGCGGCGTCGGGCTGATGGGGGTGGTTGCCATTGCGTGCCTGCAGGCCGGCGGCGAGGTCATCGGAGTCATTCCCTCATTTCTGACCCGCAGCGAGCAGGCGCTGCCACAGCTTGAACACCTCGAGATGACGGACAGCATGCACAGCCGTAAACTGCGCATGTTCGACCTCGCCGATGCCGCGATATCCTTCGCCGGCGGGCTTGGCACGCTGGACGAAACCTTCGAGTTCCTGACCTGGAAGCAACTCGGCCTGCACGCCAAGCCGATCATCGTCTGCGATGTGGATGGCTCGGCACGGGCGCTGCTGGGTGCGATCGAAGCGAGCATCAGCATGGGTTTCGCCGAGGCAAACGTGCGAGAGTTATACGAGGTGGTGCACGGCGTGCCATCCCTGCTGACCAGGCTTGGATAATCCGCCGGCTTGCGGCTTGCCCTTTGGTTCGACGGGGTTTATACGCCGCGCCTCGGTCGGGACGTAGCACAGCCTGGTAGTGCGCCTGCTTCGGGAGCAGGAGGCCGGAGGTTCGAATCCTCTCGTCCCGACCAGTTGCTCCCCAGAGATATCCAACGAGACATGTCCGGGTCAGCGCTGGTGGACCGACCAATACATAAGCCAGCGGACAGGAATGGCCCAGACCGACCCGGCAATGACGAAATAGACCGCCTGGACGGCCCAGTGCATTGTCTGAACCGTGTCCGCCATGACGACGACCACCGTCAGGTAGATGAAAAAGCCAAAAAGGCCAGCTGCGATTGCGATGGGTTTACGTGACATCGGGTCGATGTAGAACGGACGGGGTCGGCGCACCAGAGCTTGCGGCCACATCTCGGCGGCGATAAGCCCAAATGACGTCCTATTGGAAAGGCGCTGCAGCTTCATGGACCTCAAAGATCACATCCGGGGAATTCCGGATTTTCCGCAACCGGGGATCCTATTCTACGACATCTCAACTTTGCTGCGTCATGCCGACGCCTGGCAGGTAGCGATGGGGCGGTTATCTAAAACAGTGCGCCAATATCAGCCTGATCTAATCGCCGGCATCGAATCGCGTGGCTTTCTGATGGCCGCGCCGCTCGCACTGAAGCTCGGCTGCGGCTTCATCATGCTGCGCAAGCGCGGCAAACTGCCGGGCGCCACCATCGGGCTGGATTATGCGCTGGAATACGGCACCGATCGAATCGAAATCCAGGACGACGCTGTCAAGCCAGGCCAACGCGTGGTGGTTGTGGACGATTTGCTGGCCACCGGCGGCACCATGTCGGCCGGGATTTCACTGCTTCGCAAGGTGGGTGCTGAGGTGCCCGCCGCGGTGGCGCTCATCGAGTTGACCTTCCTAAGCGGCCGCGATCGGCTGGGCGTTCCATTCGAATCCTTGGTTTCCTACGACGGATGACATGACGTCGCAGCCCGACACAGCCCAGGTTCACTCATGATACGGTCGCGCTCTGCTGCACCGGCTCGCATGTCCGATCCGGATGATGGCGTCAATTTGTGCAATGGCGGTTTGCTGACTCGGCGGACCTGCGTATTGTTTGGCGCATCTGCATTATTTGTGAAGATGGGCAACGCCCAGGCGGTTGCACCGGCCTCATCCACCCACAGTGTTGCACCTGCCCTGCTGATGGGCCGGTCGAGCCTGATCGTGGGCGGTCCCGATAATGGTCCGCTGGCAGGCTGGGCGCACCTGCTGGGCGCCACGATTGGCCAACGCATAGGCGCGCCAGACCAGACCCTGCGCATAACCTATGTGGGCGGGGCGGACGGGGTTACGGCCGCCAACCAGTTCGAAGCACGAACAGCACCGGACGGTTCGATGGCGTTGCTGGTATCCGGTTCCTCCGCGATGGCGTGGCTGATCGGCGATCAGCGCGCGCAGTTCAACGCCGGCCATTGGCTTCCGGTGGCAACCGGCCTGGCATCGGGCATCGTTCTGCGTGCACCGACGCTGTCCACTTCGACGACGCCCGCGTCGATGATGTCCGGTGCTCCAGGCCGCCGTCCGCTGCTCGCGGCCTCCGGCTCAGCAGAGCTTGCCGTAGCCGCGACCCTCGGGCTGTCCATGCTCGGGATCGAAACACAACTGGTGGTCGACACAGACGAGCCTTTGACCACCATGCGAAAGGGCATGGCGGATCTGGTGTTCCTCCGTGGTCCAAATGCCGTGTCCTCCACTGCAGCCGCGCGGGCGCTCGGTGCTACACCCATCTTCTCACTTGGCGTGATGGACGATGTGGGAAGCCTGATCCGCGATCCGCAGATCGCCGACATCCCAACTCTGCCGGAAATTCTCGCGACCCGGCAGAGTGCGTCATACCCATCCGGCTTGCTGGCAGCATGGCGGGCCGTGGCTGCGTCGGCCCAGCTCGAATTTGCCCTAGTACTTCCCTGGCTCACACCGTCGGGCGTCGTTTCGCAATGGCGCAAGGCGGTCTCGCAGATCAACGGGACGGTCAGGACAGACACCCCAGCGGAAGCGGCGTTACGGCTCGCGCAGTCCACGACCCTGCGTTTGCAGACCGATCCGGCCGCGAATTTCGGACTTTCTGCCATCGCCGTTGATGCGAACACCCTGCTCGAATTCCGCCGCTGGACGGCATCACGGATGCCCTGAAAGGCTTAGCCTGGTCCACAGTTCGATAATACGTTGAAGACGCCGGGCGGGTACGTTTCGATCACCTGGCCCTTGCGCACATCGCATCTGGTCGCTCCCCACCCCACTCGCGCTAAGCCTGCGCAGGTATAAACGCCTTGCGTGGTGCCGTCGTATCGGCATCCGAAATTGCCGCCTGCTGTAGACGCAAACCTTCCAGAATATTCTGATTGACCTCGATCAGTGGCTGCACCGGCAGATCGCGACCCATCGCGGCCACGCTGTAGCCCATAGCCCAGAAGCCGAGATCGACAAGTTGCTTCTTCAGGCTCTCCGGCAAGCTGTTGGCGTTGCCGGAGAGGTCACGCACCAACAGCGACCATAGCTGATGCGTTTTGTTGAGTGCGTCGATCCGCGACGCCGCATCGCTGCAAGCCTTCAGTCTTGCATTGCAAAGACCGAAGGCCAGAAT
>JAYTHH010000037.1:0-7165 GCA_043732745.1 Rhodospirillales bacterium | reverse complement strand
AAATTGCGGCGTTGCGTCTGAAACTTGGCGTGGTGCCGGTTTATAAGCGCATTGATACCTGCGCCGGCGAGTTCGCCTCCGCCACGCCTTATATGTATTCGACCTACGAGGGTGGCTTCGGCACGCCACAATGCGAGTCAGCACCCACTGCGCGCGACAAGGTGATCATCCTGGGCGGCGGGCCGAACCGCATCGGCCAAGGGATCGAGTTCGACTATTGCTGCGTCCATGCCGCGTATGCGCTGCGTGAGGCAGGGTTCGAGACCATCATGGTCAACTGCAATCCGGAAACCGTCAGTACCGATTACGACACGTCCGACCGGCTGTATTTCGAGCCGCTGACCGCCGAGGACGTGATTGCGCTGGCGCGACGTGAGCAGTCAAACGGCCGCGTGCTTGGCTGCATTGTGCAGTATGGCGGGCAGACGCCGTTGAAGCTGAGCCTGGCTTTGACGAAGGCCGGCATCCCGATCCTGGGCACATCCGCCGATGCCATTGATCTGGCGGAAGACCGTGAACGGTTTCAGGGGCTGTTGCACCGACTCGGGTTGCGCCAGCCGGAGAACGGCATCGCCCGGTCAGCCGAGGAGGCAGAGGCGATCACCGACCGGATCGGCTATCCCGTGGTGATCCGGCCCAGCTATGTGCTGGGCGGGCGGGCGATGGAGATCGTCTATGACAATCGCGGCCTGCATCGCTACATGCGCGAGGCGGTGGTGGTGTCGGGCGACAATCCGGTGCTGATCGACCGTTACCTCAACGATGCCATCGAGGTTGATGTGGACTGCATCTCGGACGGCGAGACGGTCTATGTGGCAGGCGTGATGGAGCATATCGAGGAGGCTGGTATTCATTCGGGCGACTCAGCGTGTGCGTTGCCGCCCTACACGTTGAGCCCAGCCACGGTGACGGAGCTGAAGGCCGAGACTGAGGCGATGGCCAAGGCGATCGGTGTGGTCGGCCTCATGAACGTGCAATACGCCATCAAGGACGATGAGGTTTTCGTGTTGGAGGTGAACCCGCGCGCGTCGCGGACTGTGCCATTCGTGGCCAAGGCCACTGGCGTGGCGGTGGCGAAGATCGGCGCGCTGGTGATGGCCGGGGCGAAGCTCAGCGCGTTCAAGCTAGATGACGACGCGGTTGCGCGGCATGTGGCGGTGAAGGAGGCGGTGTTCCCATTCAACCGGTTCCCCGATGTCGATACAATCCTGGGTCCGGAAATGAAATCGACCGGCGAGGTGATGGGGCTGGACGCCAGTTTCGAGCGGGCCTTCGCAAAGGCGCAGTTGGGCGCCGGTGTGAAACTGCCATTGGCGGGCACCGCGTTCCTGTCGGTGCGCGAGACCGACAAGGCCGCCTGCGTCGGCGTGGCGCGACGGCTGATCGAAATTGGGTTTTCGATCGTGGCCACGCGCGGCACTGCTCAGCGGCTGCGCGAGGCCGGGATGGAGGTGACGGTGGTCAACAAGGTACTCGAGGGGCGGCCACATTGCGTGGACGCGATTTTGTCCGGGACCATCCAGCTGGTGATCAATACGGCGTCGGGCGCGCAGTCGGTGACGGACAGTTTCGATATCCGCCGCAGCGCGCTGACCCACGGGGTGCCGCACTACACGACCATCGCCGGCGCCAGGGCTGCGGCGCATGCGATCGCGGCGCTGAAATCAGGGACCCTTGAAGTTGCGCCGCTGCAGTCGTATTTTCCTGCTTCGTTCTGACGCGATGCGTCTGGGCTTCTGACGTATCAGCCGGCACGCGCCGGCTGTATCCTTATCGCGGCCAGGGGAACCTCGCTGCGGCAAGGGCGTTCGAGGTGCCGGGCCCCCTCGTTGATGAACGGGCAGCCGCAGATGCGGGTGTCATCACCTCCCCTAACGCCGAGGCCTCGAAGTGCAGAAATTCCCGATGACCGCGCCTGGGCTACAGCGTCTTGAGGACGAACTGCGCAACCTACGAAGCGTCGAGCGGCCTGCCGTGATCGTGGCGATCGCGGAGGCGCGCAGCCATGGCGACCTCAGCGAAAACGCCGAATACCATGCCGCACGCGAGCGTCAGAGCTTTATCGAAGGGCGCGTGCAGGAGCTGGAGGAGGTGATCTCGGCGGTCGAGGTGATCGATCCGTCCACGCTGTCTGGCGACATGGTGAAGTTCGGCGCGCATGTGCAGTTGCTCGACGAGGAGACCGACAAGGAGATTACCTACCAGCTGGTGGGACAGCACGAGGCGGATATAAAGCAGGCGCGACTGTCGATCTCCAGCCCGCTGGCCAAGACGCTGATCGGCAAAAAGGTCGGTGACACCATTTCGGTGCCGGCACCGGGCGGCGACCGGACCTATGAGATATTGTCGGTTAAGTTCGTCTGAGCCGGTGATCACCTTGGCCGATGTGCGCGCCGCCGCCGCGCGCATCGAAGGGCGTGTGCTGCGGACGCCGATGCTGCATTCCGATAGCGTGTCCCGAGCGACCGGAGCACAGGTTTTCCTGAAGCTGGAGAACCTGCAGGCGACCGGCGCCTTCAAGGAACGCGGTGCCGCGAACCGGCTTGCACTGATGAGTGCCGAGGAGCGACTGCGCGGCGTTGTGGCGATGTCGGCAGGCAACCATGCCCAGGCGGTGGCGCGGCATGCGCAACTGCTTGGGATCACCGCTGTCATCGTGATGCCGAAACACACTCCGGTGACAAAGGTAACGCGTACCGCGGGCTGGGGCGCACGCGTGGTGCTGCACGGCGAAACCTTGGAGGAAGCCGCCGAGCACGCGCATGCGCTGGCCGAGGTCGAGGGGCTGGTGTTCGTGCATCCGTATGACGATGCGGGCGTGATGGCCGGCCAGGGTACGATGGCGCTGGAGATGCTGGAAGAAGTGCCGGATCTGGACATGCTGGTGGTGCCGGTCGGCGGCGGCGGGCTAATCGCCGGCTGCGCCACGGTGGCGGCGGCGCTGCGTCCGGGCATGGAGGTGATCGGCGTGGAAGTGGCGGCCTACGCGGCCTTGGCGCAGCGCCTGGCCGGGCAGCCGGTTTCGGTTGGTGGCGCCACCATCGCCGAGGGCATCGCGGTGCGTGATATCGGCGTTGCGCCTTTAGCGGTGATCCGCGCCCATGTGCACGACGTGCTGGTGGTGCCGGAACGCGCCGTGGAGGAGGCGATCGCCTTGCTCGCTGAGGGCTCCAAGATCGTGGCCGAGGGCGCCGGTGCGACGGGGATCGCCGCTTTGCTGGCGTTTCCGGAGCGATTTGGCGGCAAGCGCGTGGGCACCACGGTGTGCGGCGGCAATATCGATGCGCGCATCCTGGCCAACGTGCTGCTGCGCAATCTGCTGCGCGATGGACGGCTGTTGCGGCTGATTTTGGAAATTCCGGACCGGCCCGGCGTGCTGGCGGATATCGCCGGCCATATTGGTCGTGCTGGCGGAAATATCATCGAAGTGTCGCATCACCGCATGTTCGCCTCGCCGAGCGTGCAGACGGCCGAGTTGGAAGTGATGTTCGAGGCGCGCGACGCGGTGCACAGCACCGAGATCGTGCGGGTGCTGGAGAACCTCTACACCGTTCGCCGCATCTGACGGCGCGATGTCGGCCCCGCGACGGATCTGGGTCGATGTCACAGGGATCAGGCCCGGGAGTGACTCTGCCATTTTTGCCGATCGGCTGATCGGGAGTTTTCGGCGGCTTTCAGTCGACGCCATTCTATGCTGCCGCGACCGCGGACTGCGCGAGTTCCAGTGGCCGGAACTGGCGCAGACCCATTCTCTTCCCGTGGCGGAGACGACGCAGGGTGCCGTGTCCGTGTGGCGGCTTGCGTGGGACGGGATGCCGGGGCGGACCCATCGGGCAATCCGGCATTTTCTTCGTTTGCAGAGGGCGGTCCTGGCGGGACGGCGTGGCACTGGTGATGTCGCGGTGCCGGAGACGGAGATATCGGACAAGGCGGTTCCACGAGGCGATGATGTACTGCTGATGTTGGGCACCTCCGGCGACGCGTCGCGCTTTGCCGACGCAGGCGTCCGGCTGGCGCTTCTGCTGGTGGATGCGGCGCCTATCCTCAGGCCGGATTGGCTGGCGCGGTCGCAGCAGGCCGATTTTGATCGCTGGCTTCGCACGACCCTGCCTCACGTCTCGGTGGCGCTTTCGGCGGCCGGCCCGGTCCTGGGCCGGGATGTCCCCATGACGACGATTGCCGGCGCGCCGGTCTTAGTGCGCGGCCCGACGCTATTGTCCGTGCCCCCGTCCGCATCTTCGCGGCCTTTCGTGCTGGCGGCTGGCCCAATCGGAGCGGCCGGACAGACGCGGCATCTGCTGCTGGCCTGGAGGCGCTTGATGGACATGACAGCTGATCTGCCCGACCTGGTGATCGCCGGCGAGATCGGCCCGCTGGCGGACGATGTTCTGGCACAGCTCCGCCACAGCGACGGTCTGGGCGGCAAGGTGATCCTGGTCCGCTCCCCTTCAGTCGAATTCACTTCGATGCTGATGCGGGACTGCCTCTTCTGTATCGCGATGGAGATGCCCGGCGGCTGGGGGCGTCCCGCGCTCGATGCGGCTGACGGCGGAAAACCTTGCCTGGAGGCAGGCTTGCACGCGGAGAACGCGGCCCGGCTGGCTTCGGATATCAGCCAGTTTCTGGTCCATCCGCCGACGGTTTCCAAGCACGTCCCGCGGAGCTGGGACGACGTGGCAAGGGATGTTCTGCTGATGGTGTCGGCATGACGCTCTGGGTCGATGTCGGCGATCTCATGGGGTATTCCGGTGTGTTCCGCAGGCCCAGCGGCGTGCAGCGAGTGGTATTCGAATTATGTCAGGCGCTGGCGGCATGCGAGGGCCGCGCCATCGGCTTCGTGCGGCATGGCGATCGCGGGTTCGAGAGGGTGGCGTGGGCCGCGATCGCTGCGATGTTCGATGCGTTGGCCGATAATGTCGCACCGCCTCTGCCCACCACCACCTGGCGGCTTCAACTGCAGGCGTTGGGCGCGCTCTGGGCGATTCCGCGGAGTTTTCTGCCCGGCAAGGACACTTCGTCCAAAGCCGCGATGCAGCGGGGCGACATGCTGTTGGTGGCGGGCGCCGGCTGGTCCGATCCCGATCACGTGGCACAGGTGGAACATGCGCGGGCGCGGCATGGGCTGACGGTGGCGTTGCTGGTCTACGACATCATTCCGGTGCTGCGGCCGGAATGGTTCGATCCGGTGCAGTCCGGCCGGTTCCGGCGCTGGCTGGATGGCATGCTGGCGATAGCGGACCGGCTGCTGGCGATCTCCAACGCGACGGCGGGGGACGTGGCGGCTTATCGCGCGGCCACAGACCTGCCGGATCGGGCGGTGCATGTGGTGCGGCTGGGCGATGGGTTGCCGCATACGGGCCTGACTTTGCCTGACGGCATCGACCGCCCGTATGCGCTTTTCGTGTCGACCATCGAGATCCGGAAAAACCACGCGCTGCTGGTCGATGTCTGGCGTCGCCTGCTGTCCGATCTTGGGCCGGAACATGTGCCGGCCTTGGTGTTCGCGGGACGGCAGGGTGGCCTGACCGGTGATTTGATGCGGCAACTGGATGCGTCGCATTTCTTGGGCGGTCATGTGATCGCGCGTCCAGGCGCCAGCGACGGGGAGATGGCGGCTTTGTATCGTGGCTGCCGGTTCACGCTGTTTCCGTCGCTTTACGAAGGCTGGGGGCTGCCGGTGGCGGAAAGCCTGGCGTTCGGGCGGCCTTGCCTGGCGTCGCGGGCCAGTTCGGTGCCGGAGGTGGGCGGTGATCTGGTGCGGTATTTCGATCCTCTCGATCCGGATGACTGCGCGCGGGCGGTGGCCGAGGTGCTGGCGGACCCGGACGGGCTGGCGGCGTGGGAGGCGCGCATCGCCCGCGAATATCGGCTGGTGCCATGGTCGCGCACCGCTGCGATGGTGCTGGATGGGGTTGCCTGATGCGGGAGTCGATCCGACACTCACCCCGCAACCGATCGGACCAGCCATGACAGAGACGATTAACGCCAGCAGTGGCTTCGCCAATATCGCCATCGACAGCGACCGCCTGTGGGCCACGGTGCAGGACACCGCGACAATTGGCGCCACCGCAAAAGGCGGCATCTGCCGGTTGGCGCTCAGCGATGAGGACCGGCAAGTTCGAAATTGGTTCCGCACCGCCTGCGAGGCGGCGGGCTGCACGGTGACGATCGACGGGCTCGGCAACATGTTCGCCCGCAGGCCCGGCCGTGATGCAAGCCTGGCGCCGATCGCCATCGGCAGCCATCTCGACACCCAGCCGACCGGCGGCAAATACGACGGGATCATCGGCGTGCTGGCGGGGCTGGAGGTGCTGCGAAGCCTTGACGATGCGGGGCTTCAGACGCAGGCGCCGCTGGAGCTGATCAACTGGACCAACGAGGAAGGTGCCAGGTTCGCGCCAGCCATGCTGGCCTCCGGCGCCTTCGCCGGCGTGTTCACGGCCGAGTATGCGCTGAGCCGGGCGGACCGCCAGGGTGTGCGGTTCGAAGACGCACTCGACGCGATCGGCTATCGCGGCGAGGCGAAGCTCGGCCACGCTTTGTCCGCCCATTTCGAGCTGCATATCGAGCAGGGGCCGGTCCTGGAGGCGGAGGGCCGCGCCATCGGGGTGGTAACCGGGGTGCAGAGCATTCGCTGGTACGAAGCGACCTTGGTGGGGTCGGACAGTCATGCCGGCGCCACCCCGATGCGGCTGCGGCGCGACGCGCTGCTGGGGGCGGCGCACATGATCGAGACGGCGCATCGCGTGGCCAAGGCGCATGCGCCAGACGCCGTGGGCACCGTGGGCATGATCGAAAGCAGGCCAAACAGCCGCAACGTGGTTCCGGGCGAAGTGTTCTTCACGGTGGATCTGCGCCATCCCGATGATGCCGTGCTGGCGCAGATGGACGCGGAATTCCGGGATGCTGTGGCCGAGATTGCCGCGATGGACGGGCTGGAGCTGACACTGGAGCAGACCTGGGACTCGCCGGCGGTGCATTTCGATGCGGACTGCATCGATGCGGTACGCCAGGCGGCGGCTGAAGGCGGCTTTACCAGCCGGGACCTGGTGTCCGGCGCGGGGCATGACAGCGCCTATATCGCACGCGTGGCGCCGACCACGATGATCTTCGTGCCGTGTGCCGGCGGGCTCAGCCACAACGAGGCCGAGAGTGCCACGCAGGC
>JAYTHH010000036.1:0-7182 GCA_043732745.1 Rhodospirillales bacterium | reverse complement strand
CGATGTTGGTGGCCAGCGCGCGCATGCGGTCTTCCATCTTCTGCATTACCTCGCGCTTGAACGCTCGGGCGGTGCCGCGCAGCACGGCGGTGTCGGGGATGACGTTGTAGGCAGCGCCCGATTCCATCGTGGTGACGGACAGCACCGCGGTATCCGTTGCGCGCACGTTGCGGGCCACCACGCTTTGCAGGGCTGAAATGATCGACGCCGCCACCACCACCGGATCGATGCTTTCTTCCGGGCGGGCGCCATGCGCGCCGCGACCGCTGATGGTGATGTCGAAGAATGCACCACCGGCCATCATGGCGCCGGGGCGGATGGCGAATTTACCGAGTTCCAGGCCGGGGCGGTTGTGCATGCCGAACACGCTGTCGCAGGGGAATCGGGATAGCAGATCGTCCTTCAGCATCGCTTCGGCGCCGCCGAGGCCTTCCTCGGCGGGCTGGAAGATGAAATTGACGGTGCCGTTGAAGTTGCCGGTTTCGGCCAAGTAGCGCGCAGCGCCCAGCAGCATGGTGGTGTGGCCGTCATGGCCGCACGCATGCATCGTGCCCGGCTTGGTGCTGGCATAGGAAAGGTCGGTTGCCTCCAGGATCGGCAGCGCATCCATATCCGCGCGAAGGCCGATGCTGGAAGCACCGTTGCCCTTTCGCAGAACGCCGACCACCCCGGTGCCGCCCACGTTGCGATGCACCTCGATACCCCATTCCGCAAGCTTGCCGGCCACGATCTCGGACGTACGAACCTCCTCGAAGCCGATCTCCGGATGCGCATGGATATCGCGGCGGATCGCCGTCAGTTCGTCGTGATAGGCGCGAATGGCGTCGGCTGGCGTCTGGGTGGCGGTCATCCGCATGCTCCGTTTATCATCTTGTCATCAGATGTTGTACATCATGAACCCACTGGGACCATTCCGGCCAGTCCCCCGGGGGTGGCTCAATTGCGCGCCTCGCCCCGAACCGTGACGCATCGCAGCAATTGTCGCTATGGTCGCGGTATCCGCAGACAGGAGCCCTCATGGCCGCGAAAATGATTGCCGTCGATCCGTTCGACATCGTCGTGTTCGGCGCCACCGGCGACCTTGCAATCCGCAAGCTGATCCCGTCGCTGTACTATCGGGATGCCGATGGCCAGGTGCCGCCCGAAGCCCGCATCATCGGCGCCTCCCGCCGGGAGCTGTCAGACGAGGATTTCCGAAAGCTGGCGGCTGAGGCGCTCGATGCACACGTGGAGGAAAAGGATCGCGATCCCGTGACGGTGAAGCGGTTCCTGGCCCGCATCTCCTATGTGCCAATCGAAGTACAGGGCGACGGCGGGTGGGACAGGCTTCGTGAGGTTCTGGGGGATTCCAAGAACATCCGCGTTTTCTACCTGGCCACCACGCCGGAGCTGTTCGGCCCGATCTGCGACAATCTCGGCAAGCATGGGCTGGCGGAGGGCGGTCGCGTGGTGGTGGAAAAGCCGATCGGCAAGAGCCTGGACTCGGCCCGCGCGGTGAACGATGCCATCGGGAAAAGCTTTCCCGAGGACCGCGTCTATCGGATCGACCATTATCTCGGCAAGGAGACAGTGCAGAACCTGATGGCGCTGCGCTTTGCCAATGCACTGTTTGAGCCGCTGTGGAATTCGGCCCATATCGATCACGTGCAGATCACGGTGGCGGAGACGCTCGGCGTGGAAAGCCGGGCCGGCTACTATGACACCGCCGGCGCACTCCGCGACATGGTGCAGAACCACATGCTGCAGCTGCTGTGTCTGGTGGCGATGGAACCGCCGACGTCATTGGCCGCCGATGCGGTGCGTGATGAGAAGCTGAAAGTGCTGAAGTCGCTGGTGCCACTGGTGGGCGAGCAGGCAGTCGCTGCCACGGTGCGTGGCCAATATCGCGCCGGCGCCTCGGCCGGCGGCCCGGTGCGGGGATATCTGCAGGAATTGGATGCGACCGCGAGCCGGACAGAAACTTTTGTGGCGCTGCGGGCCGACATCGCCAACTGGCGCTGGGCCGGCGTGCCGTTCTACCTCCGGACCGGCAAGCGCCTAGCCGCACGGGTCAGCGAGATCGTGGTGGCTTTCCGGCCCATTCCACATTCTGTGTTCGGCCAGGGCGCCGGCGCCATCGTCGCCAACCGCCTGGTGATCCGGCTGCAGCCGGACGAAGGCGTGAAACTGTGGCTGATGATCAAGGACCCGAGTGCCAACACGATGCGCCTGCAGCACGTGCCGCTGGACATGAGCTTCGCGCATGTGTTTTCGGGCCGCAGTCCGGATGCTTACGAGCGCTTGTTGATGGATGTGGTGCGGGGCAAGCAGACCTTGTTTATGCGCCGCGATGAGGTGGAACAGGCATGGACCTGGGTCGGGCCGATTCTGGACGCCTGGGCTGCGAGCAGCGACGGCCCAAGGCCATACACATCTGGGACGTGGGGGCCATCATCTGCCATCGCATTGATCGAACGCGACCGGCGGACATGGCACGAGGAAATGGCGTAGCAGGCGCCGGGGTGTACCCGGTTATATTGGCGTAGCAGGCACCGGGGTGTACCCGGTTATCTTGGCGTAGCAGGCGCCGGGGTGTACCCGGCGCCACGCTACAACAGACCGAAGCTTCAGTTGGATAGCCAGAGCGTCAGCCGATAAAGCCGCGGCCCATCGTGCTGCGGCTGCGGGCGCGCTGGGCCGCAAACTCGGGGTCGAACACGCGGGTCAACTCGCTGCGGTTCAGGCCGATATCGGCGAGTTCATGTTCGCTGAGTTCGTTCAGTTCGGCCAGAACTGTGCGACGACGGGGCAGGTGGGCAAGCCAATGCACGGCACGGAGCACGGCGGCGAACACGCCATTCGATGCTGTGATATCCGACAGGCGGGGCTCATCGGCATAGTGGGAGAGGGAGGACGGCATCATCAGAGCGATCTCCTCCTTGGCAACACGGGCGTTCATCTGTTCAAGTTCCTAGACATGGGCGAGCGTGCTGGGCGCTGGGCATCGTGCCGAAGCGTTACACCGCTCTTGTGCAGTGCAACATAGACATTTTGCTCGGCCGAAAAATGGACAAGTGCTGCACGCAGGCATGCGCATAACGCTGGTCTATACAATGAGCTATGAATAAACGTTAATGCTGCAATCGGGAAAGCGGGCATGATATCGAACAAACTGACGGAACTTCGGGCGGAACTGCGCCATCTCGGCGTGGATGCCGTGATTGTTCCGCGCGCGGACGAGCATCTTGGCGAATACGTGCCAGCCTGTGCCGAACGCCTTGCATGGCTGACGGGCTTTACCGGAAGCGCTGGCCTTGCCGCCGTCACCGCCGACCGTGCCGCCGTGTTTTCCGATGGGCGATATATCCTGCAGATGCAGGCACAAACCGACCCTGACATGTGGGAACGCCGGCATATGGTGGAGCAGCCGGCCGCCACCTGGCTGGCCGACGCCGGCATCAGGCGAGTCGGCTACGATCCGAAGCTGATCGCTGAGGACGGTCTCAAGCCCTATGCCGATGCCGGGCTTGCGATGATTGCACTGTCGCGCAACCCAATCGATGCCATCTGGCAGGATCAGCCCACGCCACCGCTCGAACCCGCTGTGCCGCATCCGCTCGCTTTGTCCGGCCGAGATTCCGCCGAGAAGCGCGCCGATATTGCCGCCACCTTGCGCGCGCAGAACCAGGATGCCGCCGTCATCACCGACCCGGCCAGTCTCGCCTGGCTGTTCAATATCCGTGGCGACGACGTGCCTTTCACGCCCTTCGCGCTCGGCTTCACGCTGATCGACAACACCGGGTTCTGCACGTTGTTCATGGAAGCGGCCAAACTCGGGCCGGATACGCGGGCCTGGCTTGGCAACGCCGTGGCCTTGGCCGAGCCCACCACGCTGGGCGGCCACCTTGCTCGCCTGGCGGGCAAGCGGGTGCGCGTGGATTCGAATGCCCAGCCGGCCTGGTTCGCCCAGACCCTGCGCGCTGCCGGCGCCGAGGTGGTAGGCGGCATGGACCCGTGTATTTTGCCAAAAGCCTGCAAGAACGAGGTGGAACGCCATGGGTCCCGCAACGCCCATGCGCGCGATGCCGTGGCAGTTGTGCGTTTCCTGCACTGGCTCGACACCGCCGCAGGCCACGCGACCGAAAGGTCCGCCGCCGCCAAACTGGTTGAATTCCGGTCCGCCCAGGACCTGTTCCGCGGCGAAAGCTTTCCCGCCATTTCAGGCGCCGGCGAGCACGGCGCCATCATGCATTACCGCGTCTCGCCGGAAACCGACCGCGCCATCAACCACAACGAGGTCTATCTCATCGACAGCGGCGGCCAGTATGCCGACGGCACGACCGACATCACCCGCACCATCTGGACCGGGCCGGACCCGGTGCCATCGGTGATCCGCGACCGGTTCACCCGTGTGCTGCGCGGCCATATCGCCATCGACAGCCTGGTGTTTCCCGCCGGACTCTGCGGCCCGCATATCGACAGCTTCGCCCGCGCGGCGCTGTGGCAGGAAGGGCTCGATTTCGATCACGGCACGGGCCACGGCGTCGGCAGCTACCTGTCTGTGCACGAAGGCCCGGTCAGCCTGTCCCGCGCCGCCCGGATGGTGCCGCTTGCCGCCGGAATGATCTTGTCCAACGAACCCGGCTTCTACGCCCCCGGCAGCTTCGGCATTCGGCTGGAAAACCTCCTGCTGGTGCGAGAGATGGATTTCGCCCATGCCACCAAGCCGTTCCTCGGCTTCGAAACCCTGTCCTGGGCACCATTCGACCGCCGCATGATCGACGCAGCCGAGCTTTCACCCGCGCAGCGCCAATGGGTCGACCACTACCACGCTCGCGTTCACGACATGGTGGCGGCGCATGTCGAGCCCGAGATTCAAAGCTGGCTGGCCCGTGCCTGCGCCAAACTGGAGATCTGATGGCATCCAATTCCGACGACTACACACGCGGCTGGCACGCCGCCTTGCAGGCCGCGCGCTATTGGCACGAAGCCCAGGCCAAACGCGCCCTGATCATGGCGCGCCGTGAACGCTTTCCGAAGAATTTGGAACGTGAAGCCGAGGTTCACCAACGCTGTGCCGAGCAGATCACGGCATTGGACCCCGAGGACGTTTAGCTACACCCGGCTGCCAAAAGGGTTTCGGCGATAAGATCCGCAGGCGTGGCGTTCGTAGATTGGCACTGGCCGATGGCTAGCGGCAGGATCAGGTGCACCACGCCGTCCCGGGTTTTCTTGTCGCGGCTCATGTGATGCAGCAGCCGGTCGGCGCTGAGCCGGCGATTGAGGCGATCGAGCGTGCCGGGCAGGCCGATATCATTGAAGTGCTGGATGACGCGGGTGGTGTCGGCCTGCGAAACCTGGCCGAGCCGCGTGGCGAGCTGGAACGCCAGGCCGATGCCGGCCGCCACGGCCTCGCCATGCAGCACGTTGCCATAGCCGCATTCGGCCTCGATGGCATGGCCGAAGGTGTGGCCAAGATTCAGCAAAGCGCGGCCATCGTTGGGCTTTTCCTCGCGCTCGTCGTCGCCCACCACCTGGGCCTTGAAGGCGCAGGCCCGTAGGATGGCTTCGGCCTGGATATGCCGATCGGCGGCGATGCCCTGGCCTATGATGGAATGGGCGTGGCCCTCGCACCAGCCGAAGAACGCGGCATCCCCGATCAGCCCCGCTTTGGCGATCTCGGCGTATCCGGCGCGCAATTCGCGGATCGGCAGCGTGGCGAGGGTGGCGGTGTCTGCCAGCACCATGCGCGGCTGGTGGAAGGCGCCGAGCAGGTTCTTTCCCTGGGCGGTGTTGATGCCGGTTTTACCACCGACGGAGCTGTCGACCTGGGCGAGCAAGGTGGTGGGAATCTGCACGAATGGCAGACCGCGCAACACGGTGGCCGCGGCGAAACCGGCGAGATCGCCCACCACGCCGCCGCCAAGGGCGATGATAGTGGTGCGGCGTTCCACCCGCGCATCCAGCATCTGGTCCACCACCCAGGTATATTGCTCGATGCTTTTGGCGCGTTCGCCCGGCGGCACGATGATGGCCTGGCTGTCGAATCCGGTGGCGGACAGCCCCTGCTGAAGCGTCGCCAGATGCAGCGGGGCCACGATGCTGTCGGTCACGATGATGCAGCGCTTCTGCGGCAGAACCGGCGCCAACAGCCCGCCGGCGCGCGCCAGCAGTCCCTCCCCGACCACCACATCGTAAGCGCCAGCCTGCAATGCCAGCGACAGCCGGCGGGGCGCATTCCAGCCGAGAAGCGCCTCCAGCACGCGACCGGTGGTATGTTCGGGGCTTTCGTCGCTGCAATCCACCACCAGGTCGGCTTCGGCATAAACCGGATGACGCTTGTCGATCAGGCCCTGCAAAATAGTGGTCGGGTCGCCGTTCGCCAGCAGCGGGCGATGCGAGCGTTGCGACACGCGGCGCACCAATGTGGGCAGTGACGCGCGCAGCCACAGGCTGACGGCATCGCGGCGCATTGTGGCGCGCGTTTCAGCGTCCATGAATGCGCCGCCGCCGGTGGCGAGCACCATCGGCTCTCCAGCCAGGAGCCTGCGGATCACGCGCCTCTCTCCGGCGCGGAACTCAGCTTCGCCGAAACGTGTGAACAATTCGGAAATGGAGCAGCCGGCCGCCAGTTCAATTTCCACATCCGCATCGTGGAACGGCAGGCCGAGCCGGGCCGCCAGTCTGCGGCCGATGGAGGTCTTGCCGGCGCCCATCAGCCCCACCAGCACAATCGACCGCCCCGTCAAACTGGCGGGCAAAACGGACATTTCGTCTTTCAGTGAGGCACCGGATTGGAGTTCCGGCTTCAGACCGATTGGCGGCGTGGTGGTGTTGCGTGTCATGACGCCTCACGTTAGCACGACACGCGCGGGCTGCGCCAAGCGGGCGGCGTGTCTTGGCGGCGCCAAGCGCGAAGCGTTCGGCTTTTGACGCTGGGGGATGTATGGGTCGGCTGTTCTTCTTCGTGTTTCTGTTGGGCTTGCTGCTGACCGGGTTGGGATTCCTGGCGCTCGGCGCGTTTCCGCCCGAGCCCAAGCCAGTGCCAGTGCACAAGGTGATGCCGAACGAGCGCTTCATCCGCGGTGGATAAGCATGTCGAGGCTTTTCTCGAGATGCTGGTGGCCGAGCGCGGGGCTGCGCGCAACACGCTGCTGGCTTACCGCGCCGATCTGGACGATTGCGCGGCATCGATTCGCCACC
>JAYTHH010000035.1:0-7192 GCA_043732745.1 Rhodospirillales bacterium | reverse complement strand
CGGCGACGCCGAGAGCGATGCCAGCGACACCGGTGCGGCCGCGCGCACGGATCAGCATGGCCACGGCCACCAAGCCGATGGCAGCTGCGTCGACATGTCCGTTGCCGGCGAACTCCCACAGCGCCAGCGGATTCCAGGCATAGATTAGCACCTGGGAGGTGGGGCGGCGCAGCCGTCGAAGAAGGGCGATCAGGCAGGCCATCGCCAGGGTCTCGAAGCCGACCATGGCGGTTTTCATGGCGATGACGCTGTCCGAGACCCGCGCCACGACTGCGAAGATCACCTGCGCTGCCGGCGGATAGATGGTAGGCGCGTAATCGGCGCGGTTGATATGTGGATAGATCGCGGTGTCGCGCAGAGCCGCGAGCGCCGGGTCCACCGGCAGGTAGAGATACGGGTTGATGCCGGCGTTCTGCACGCGACCGTCCCAGACGTATCGATAGATGTCCGACGACAGCAAGGGTGGGCCGAGCACCAGGGCCAGGCGCAGCACGGCAGCGACACCGAGGACCAGCCAGAGCGCGTTCGTGGCCTCTGGGCGCAATATGGTGCGACAGGCGAGGAAATAGATTGGCACCGAGAGCGCAATCGCTCCCCGAAAGCCCCAGGAGGCGAAAGGGTCGCCCATGTCGTGGGTGATGGAGATGCCAAGTGCGAGTGAGCCCAGGGTGAGCGCCGCCAGCAGTGCACCCAGGACGCGCAGTTCCGTCATTCGGCTGCTGTGGCGAGGTCGAGGCGGTGCAGTTTCATGGCGCCGATGGCGCGCGCCGTGGCGGGGGCGGGATAGTGGCCGTGGCCGTCTCCCTGGCTGGTTTCGTGAAACAGCCGGGCGAGGGAGGACCGATCGTCCACGTCGTACCAGGCCGGCAGCTCGACCACTTCCAGGCCCAGTTCGGCGGCTCGGGCGCGGGTGGCGTCGGCAACGGTTTCGGTGCTCCAGGCGATATCGGCGAAAAGTCGGGCATGGGCCGCCTTCAGGCCGAGCAGGTAGTAGCCGCCATCCTCGGTCGGACCGAGCACGCAGCGGTCGCCGGGCGCGCCCAGAGCCTCGGCGGCGCGGACCAGATACGCGGTGGGCAGAGTGGGGCTGTCGGAGTTGAGCACGCAGGCGGCGCTATGGCCCCGCGCCAGCATGGCCTGGATGGCGTGCAGCAGGCAGCGCCCGAAGCCGGTCACGTCATCTGGTATGCCTGAGTGCATATCGGGCGTGCCGTCGGCCAGCAGCAGTTCGGTGCCATCTGCGAGATGTCCGTTGAACAGATGTTCGAAGCCTGCCGGCGCGTAAGCGATGATCCCGGCAATGGCGGCCTGCTTCCCAGCCAGTGCGATGTTTTCGGTGATGTCACGCAAGAAGGCCGCACTCATGGCGGCCGCCTGTGTGTGCTGCAACGGAGGGCAAAGTCTGGTTTTTGAACGGCCCGCCTGGGGGGCCTTGGCCATCACGCCGATCGCACAGGACATCCGCATCCCTTTATTGGCGGAGCCGATGCGGGCCCCGAATCGCGACTAGAGTTTTTTCCGATCGATAGAAAGCGGAGAAAATCTCTAGTCCTCTGTTTTGTCGAGGATCTTTATCCGATCGGATGATCCCGATTGGTCGGATGATGCTCTAGACTCACCGCCGTCACGACCGTTACAACCGCTGGACGATTGCGGGGCAAACGGCGCGAACAGACAGATGTTCCATGGTTTCACGGAACCGTAGGGTAGTCGCCTCTCAACTGTCACGAAAACGCTCTCAGCGACCGCCTCGTATTGATAGCGTTCACGTTCGTGGAAAGGTCGATCAAGGCCAGGACAATGGCGTGGCGCCATCGACATGGACGTGGAGTTTTCCAAGGCACGCGGCGCGGCGCAGCTGTATCACGGCCATATCGCTGGCGATGACTTTATCCTGCAGATCGCCCAGGCAGCCGGAGCGGTACCGACACGGGTGGAATTTCATTTCCCACCGGAGGCACTGCACTTGTCCGATGCCGCCACTGGACTGCGCCTGTCGGGTTGACCCGGCGTCAGCCCGGGGCTTGTGTGGGGTTCATAAACTCATAGGGGCTGCGCATGGGGCTGATTAGACCGGGCATCGAGTTGTTGGCGGACAGCCCGATCATCGATGTGTGGCGCATGGGCTTCGAGGTCGAGGGCGTCATCGGCATGTGGGCCGGCGAGCCGGACGTGCCGACCCCCGCCTTCATTTGCGATGCCGCCGCCAAGGCGATGGCGGACGGGCACACGTTCTACTGTCACAATCGTGGCATTGATGCGTTGCGTGGAGCGTTGGTGGCCTATCATCGGCGGATTCTGGCTGTGGAAATCCCCGAAAGCCGCTTGGCACTGACGAGCTCGGGCATGAACGCCGTGATGCTGGTGGCGCAGGCGTTGATCGAGCAGGGCGACAACATCGTGGCGATCACGCCGTCCTGGCCGAATATCTGCCGGGCGATGGAGATGAACGGCGCTGCCATCCGCGAGGTGCAGATGGGGCGCGGCGATGCCGGCTGGTCGCTTGATCTGGATGCCGTGTTTGCGGCGTGCGATGCGCGCACGAAGCTGATCTACCTGGCCTCGCCGGGCAATCCGACCGGCTTTATGATGGAGCGCGCCGAGGGCGAGCGGCTGCTGGCGTTCGCACGCGAGCGGAACATCGCGATCTTGAGCGACGAGGTCTATCACCGCATCGTCTATGACCGCGACCATGCGTTCTCGATGCTGGAGATTGCGGGACCGGATGATCCTGTTTTCGTCATCGGCAGTTTTTCGAAGTCGTGGGCGATGACCGGGTGGCGGCTGGGCTGGCTGGTCTATCCGCAGGGTATGGCGCACAGCTTCGAAAAACTGATCCAGTTCAACACGTCTGGCGCGCCGCAATTCCTGCAGTATGGGGCCATCGCGGCGCTCAATGATGGCGATGCTTTCACCGAGGAGTTCGTGGCGCGCTGTGGTGCGGGGCGGGCTATCGTCAACGAGCGGCTGGGGCGGATGAAGCGGGTGCGCAACATCCCCAACAACGGTTCGTTCTACGCGATGTTTTCGGTCGATGGCGTCTCCGACACCCTCACCTTCTGTAAGCGGGCGGTGGTGGAGGCCCGCATCGGGATGGCGCCAGGCGAGGCGTTCGGGCTGGGCGCGGAAGGGCTGATCCGCCTTTGCTACGCCAAGAGCCCCGAGAATCTCACCGAGGCGATGAACCGGCTGGAACGGTTTCTGGAGACCTATGTCGAAGCTTAACCTGGTCACCGACATCCAAGGCGTGAGCGTCGGTCATGCGACCGACCTGGCGCTGGGCTCGGGGGTGACGGCCATCGTGTTTGACGACCTGTCGACAGCGTCAGTGACGGTGCGAGGGGGTGCGCCAGCGGGGCGCAATCTCGGAATGCTCGATCTGGAAGCCACCTATGAGAAGGTGGACGCCATCATCCTGTCCGGCGGCTCCGGCTACGGGCTGGATGCCGGCACCGGCGCGCAGGCGGCGCTGCGGGAGATGGGGCGCGGGATGGTGTTCGCCGGCATCGTGCTGCCGGTGGCGCCGGTGGCGATCCTGTTCGATCTGCTGAACGGCGGCGATAAAGACTGGGGGCGCTATCCGCCGTATCGCGAGCTGGGGTTTGACGCCGTGATGGCGGCCGCCAAGGGTTCCTTCGCGCTTGGCAGCGTCGGTGCCGGCACTGGGGCCACGACCGCCACGCTGAAGGGCGGGCTGGGCTCGGCCAGTGCGATGACCTCCAACGGGCACATGGTTTCAGCTGTTGTGGCGGTGAATGCGGTGGGCACGGCGACCGTGGGCGACGGGCCGCATTTCTGGGCGGCGCCGTTCGAGATCGATGGCGAGTTCGGCGGTCTGGGGATGCCCGCGCGTTTTGATACGCGGTTGCGCACCAAGGGCGGCACACCGCCACTGCCGGCTACCACGATCGGCTGCGTCGTGACGGATGTGGCGTTGACCAAGCCGCAATGCCGCAGGCTTGCCATCATGGCCGATGACGGGCTGGCGCGGGCCGTGCTGCCGGCGCATGCCCCCACTGACGGCGACACTGTGTTCGCCGTCAGTGCCGGTGGCCGGGCGCTTGCCGATCCTGTCAGGGAGCTGACGGAACTTGGTCATGTCGCGGGGATGGTGATGGCGCGGGCCATTGCGCGCGGCGTGTATGCGGCGACGCGGCTGCCGTATCCGCCGTCGCTGGCCGCCTGGCGCGACCGCTTCGGCGGATGAAGCGCGCCGCAATCGCCTTTCTGATCGCCGGCACGGTGCTGGCGGCCGTGCTGATCGGACAATCCGAATACGGCGACATCCTCCAGGCCTTCCGCACGCTTGGGATCTCCGGGTTCGGGTTGTTGGTTTGCGTGCATCTGTCGCTGATCGTCTTGATGGGGATTGCGTGGTCGGTCCTTGGCGATGAGCCGCGACGGCGCTTTGTGTGGGGGCGGCTGGTGCGCGACGGGGCGGCGGAGGTTTTACCGCTGTCGCAGATCGGCGGCTTCGTGCTCGGCGCGCGCGCCCTGGTGCTGGCGGGTGCGGCGCCTTCGTTCGCCTCGGCGTCCACCGTCGTGGATGTCACCTTGGAATTGGTGGCGCAGCTTTTCTACACGCTGCTCGGCCTGGGTCTGCTGGCCTGGCTGCGGCCGGGGAGTGGGGTCGAGGGACCGGCGATCGCGTCGGTGGCGGCGATGGCGGTGCTGGCAAGCTGCTTCGTGATGGCGCAGCGTCGCGGCTTTGGCGCGGTGGAGCGGATACTGACCCGGCTGGGTGGCGCGCTGATGGGGCCACGGCCGCCGGGCGGGAAGTCCTTGCGGGAGGCGATCGGCGTCATTCATCGCCAGCCCCGACGTCTGGCCGCGGGGATAGCTTTACATCTGCTGGCCTGGGTGCTGGTGGGCGGCGAGACCTGGATCATGCTGAAGCTGATCGATTCGCCGATTGGGCTAGGCGAGGCGATCGTGATCGACAGCCTGCTGTCGGGATTGCGCAGCATGGCGTTCATGGTGCCGCAGTCGCTGGGGGTGCAGGAGGGTGCCTATGTGCTGCTCGGCGCATTGTTCGGCGTGACGCCGGAGGCCGCGTTGGCGCTGTCGCTGATCCGCCGTGCGCGCGATCTCGCCATCGGGGCGCCGGCGCTGATCGCCTGGCAGGTCGTGGAGGGGCGGCGGGTCTATCGGGCGGGGTAAGCGGTGGCTTTTCCGCAGGTGCTAACGCGCAGCGTATCGCCAGGCTGGACCGGCTGGTTGGTGAGCTTCATCTCGAATTCGACGTTTCCGACGTGCAGATGCGCCAGTAAGTGATCACCCCGGAAGGCGACCATCGTGACGGTGGCTTTTGTGTCGTCATCGCCGTGGGATTGAAGTATCTGCTCACGCCGCAGCAGGATCTGCGCGGCGCCTTCGGTCTGCGCGCCGGGATGCAGGGCGATTTTGCCGAGGATGGTGTCCGCGTGGTCGCCATGCAGAATGCCGTCGAGCAGGATCACCGGACCGGTCATGCGGGCCACTTCCACATCCACCGGGCGGTTGTAGAGCGTGGCGGGGTCGGCGATCTGGGCGATGGCGCCTTCGCGCATGACGGCGATGAGATCGGCGCTCTCGAACGCCTCCTGCGGGTCGTGGGTGACAAGGATGGCGGTGGCGGACTGCGCGCGCAGCAGGGTGATCACGTCGGCGCAGACGCTGCGGCGGAGGGCGAGATCCAGCGCGTTGAACGGCTCGTCCAGCAGGATGAGGCTGGGGCGCGGGGCGAGGGCGCGGGCGAGGGCGGTGCGTTGCTGCTGGCCGCCGGAGATCTGGTTCGGCATGCGGCCGCTGAGGCCGTCGAGCCCGGTGAGGTGGATCGCCTCCTGCACACGGCCTTCGCGGATCTGGGCAGAGGTAAGCCCGAAGCCGATATTTCCCGCCACGCTGAGATGCGGGAACAGGGTGCCTTCCTGCGGCACGTAGCCGATATGGCGGCGTTCGGCGGGCACGTGGCGGCCTTGCTGCTCCAGCACCACGCCGTCGAGCGTGATGCGGCCGGACGAGGCGGGCTCGAATCCGGCGATGAGGCGCAGCAGGGTGGTCTTGCCGCAGCCGGAGCGGCCGAGCAGCGCCAGGATGGCGCGTTTCGGCACCGCCAGGTCGATGCCGTGCAAAACCTCCTGCGCACCGTAGGAGGTGCGGACGCCCTCGACCTGCAGGAAGCTCATTGCATATCGATTTGTGTGTCGTCGGTTCGCAAGGAACGCATGGTGAAGATGGTAACGGGAATGCCGGACAGCACAACCAGGGCGGCAGCGAACGGGGCTGCGGCGCCGTAGGCGCGGTCGGCTGTGAGGTTCCAAAACTCGGTGGCAAGGGTGACGGTGCCGGCCGGGGCGAGCAGCAAGGTGGCGGTCAGCTCGCGCATCAGCCACAGCGCCACCAGCGCTCCGGCGGCACCGATGCCGGGCATCAGGTTGGGCAAGGTGGCGCGGATGAAGGCGCGGAACGGGGAATCTCCGAGGCTGCGGGCGATGTCGCCGAATTCGCGCGGCACCAGTTCGGCGGACGCGCGGATGGAGGATTGTGCGACTGGCAGGGTCAGCACGGCATAAACCAGCAGGACCAGAAAAGAGGTCTGGTAGATCGGTCCGGCGTAGCGGATGGCGAACCAGACGGCGGCGAGCGCCACCACGATACCGGGCAGGCCATGCACGAGGTAGGGCAGGCGGTCGGCGAACAGGGCAAGTTTGCCGCGGTGATAGGTGGTGGCGATCACCAGCGGGATGGCGAGCACTGTGGTCAGCACCGCGCCCGGCACCGCGTAGCCGAGCGAGCCCAGCAGGGCCGGCCAGATGGCGGTGATGCCCTGGCCGGCGGAGGTGCCTTCGTGCAGCCAGAAGCCGAGTGTGACCAAGGGCACGCCGAAGCTCAGCGCCGTGAGGGTGGCAAGACCGAGCAGGGCCGGGATACGCCATGGGCCAAGCCGCAGCAGCACCGGCTTGCGGGCATTGCCGCGCCCCATGCGCGCGATACGATGGCGGCGCAGGCGGGCCTCGGCGAACGCCACCGGCAGGCAGAGCAGCATCAGCACGCCGGACAAAAGGGCCGCGGTGCGGTTGTTGAACTGGGCATTGTACTGCTCGAAGATCGCCGTCGTGAAGGTTTCCACGCGCAGGAACGACAAGGCGCCGAACTCGGCGAGCATGTGGGACGACACCAGCAGCGCGCCACCCGCCAGCGCCGGGCGGAT
>JAYTHH010000034.1:0-7200 GCA_043732745.1 Rhodospirillales bacterium | reverse complement strand
GCTGGGTGAGGATGCGGCGGCGCTTTTCCTTGCTGTCGATGTAGCCGAGCATGTGCAGCGTCTTGATGATGCGGCCGAGTTCAGCGAGCGCGCGGGCCAGCGTGGTCGGCCGGTCTTTCACCTGCAGGACGCGCATGATGGCGCCGGCATGGATGCGGCCCAACTTCAGCGACCCGGCCATTCGCAGCATGTCCTCCCAGTTCTGGGTGACCAGGTCGATGTTGATGCGGTTGCGCGCGAGCCCATTGAGCGCGCCATAATCGGCGGCCTTGTCGATGCGCCAGAACCGGGCGTCGCCGATGTCGGCGAGCCTTGGGCTGAGCTGTTATCCGAGCAGCCAGAACAGCCCGAATACCGTGTCGGCGTAGGCGGCGGTGTCGGTCATGACTTCGGTTGGCGTAAGGTCCGTTTCCTGGCCGAGCAGCAGCCCCAGGATAATCAGGCTGTCGCGAAATGTATTGGGCACGACGATGGCGTTCAGCCCGGTGAACTGGTCGGAGACGAGGTTGTAATAGGTGATGCCGCGGCCGGCACCGAAGTATTTCGGATTGGGGCCGGCATGGATGGCGCTGCTGGGTGCCACGAAACGGATGCCGTCGGCCGAAGCCACCTTGCCGTTGCCCCAGATGTGGGCGATCGGCAGGGCGTTCTGCGCTGCCACGATCCGGGCGTTGGCGGCGGCAATGGTTTCGGGTCGGATGAAGTTTTGGCTGACCCACGACAGCCGCGCCCGGCTGAGCGCCGGCTGGTCGGTGCGCACCAGGGGCTCGAAGCCGATGTTGCAGGCTTGCGCGACCAAGCCGCCGCACAGGCTGGTGGTGAAATCATCGACACGCGCATGGCGCTCGCTGACATGGGTGAAGGCGTCAGCAAAGCCGGCACGCGTGGCGACTTCCAGCATGATGTCCGGCAGATTGATCTTCGGCATGCGGGCCGAGATGGCCGCTTGCAGGGCGACGAGGCTGGGTGGCCGTTCGAGCTTGTCGAGCGGGCTGAGCACCAGCTCATCGCGGCTGTTGCGGCGTTCGATCCGGGCGGCCGGGTTGCTGGGCAGGTTGGCGGTAACCTGGCGCCAAGCGCGGTCGAGGCGGGCGGCCAGGTCGCCCATCTCCGTCTTGGCGTCCGGCGAACGATCCAAGGAGCGGCAAACGGTGAGGCGCGCGGCATTCCAGGCCTCGCCACTCAGCAGGCCCTGCCGCGGGTCGGCGTAGCAGATGCCGGCCGGGACGAATACGTCGCGCCGCTTGAGCCCAGCCCGGAAGGCATCGAGGGCCGCAAAGACATAGGCACGGCTGTCGGCCACCCAGCCAGCGGAATCGAGGGCATGGCGCTTCCAGGCCGCTCCCATGAACTGGGTCGGGGCATCGGCCATACGGGACTTGTTCCAGTCGTTGACGCCACGGAGATAGTCGAGGGAGGCAAGCGCCGGCTGGGCGTTCGGCGTCGATGCAAACTTGGTTCGCTGCAGCAAGCCGGAGAACAGCGTGCGCACCCGCCGCCAATGCGGCCGCAGTTCCTGGTAGCGTCGGTCATCGGGTTTGGTGACCAGGCTGTCGACGCTGGCCATGGTTGTCTGGATATCGAGACGGCCGATCTGCTCAAACAAGGCGGCCTTCCATTTGGCCAGAGGCAGATCCCCCTCGTCGTCGGCCACGACATGCTGGCTGACGTCACGCAGCATGATGGCGGCAGCATCGAGGTCGCGAAGCGAGCGCAGCCTGGATTTGCTGTGCGCCTCCTCGGCCTGGTTGAAGATGTCGGTCGCCAGGGCGTCGAACAGTTCGACCGCATCGTCGAGCGCCGTGGCTTCCAGCGTTTGGAACAAAGCCGCCAGAGTAGCGGTGCGCCGCGGCTCCTGGAGGGCTGCCAAATTTGCCGGCTTGGCCGTGCGGGCGCTGCGCGCCAGGCGTCGCAGCGGTGCGGCGGGCAAATCCGCAGCAGGCGCCAGGATCAGGCCGTGGCTGCGAATGGTGTCGATGCGCTCCAGATGGTGCAGCAGTTCGGTAGGCGTCCGCCGCTTCGGCGCGGTGCGAAGATCGTCGAGGGTGGCCAGCGCCTCGTCGTCGGAGCTGACCAAGGCCACCAACTTCTGCTGCTGCTCGGCGGTCAGGGCCCGGGTAAGGCGTTGCCAAAGACGCAGGGTGGCCCGATGGCGCACGCGGCTAATCAGGCGTTCCAGTGTAGAAACGCCGGGCAACAGCACCTTGTGGGCAAGCAGCCAGGTAGTCGCCCGGTCGAACAGCAGGCCTGGCCGATCATCGCCGGTCCATCACAGGACATAGAGCCACCGGGTCAGCCTGAACCCGGCAGCGGGATTCTCCTCAAGATCGCGAAACCCATACTGCTCGCGAATGGTCGCGGTGTGCCGCCATCGCTACCGACCATCGCGGTAAGCATCCAGGCACGGCGGCTCCGCCTCCCCGAGTTGGCGCGCCATGGCCGTAATTACGGCAGACGGCGTCTGGGTCGGGTCGCCGAGGAAGGCGCCCAGAAAGCGCGCTGTCCCAAGCTGGACAGCAAAGCCGACCCGGTTGTGTGCACCCCGCATCCTGTCGACCAACTCTCGATCAGTGGCATCAAGGTGGAAGTGGCGGGCGAGCTGCTCCTCGTTGGGATCGCCGGCGTATCGGCCGTATGGGGCAATCTGTTCGTCGGACAGAAAACGACTGGGCATGGCATGCGGAACTCCGGAATTTCGCATGGGTCCGGACGTGGACCGAAAATCAGTGACTTACATGCTGCAAAAGTCCCATGCGGAATAGTGCTATTATGCGATAAGTTTCGCACAGTTGCCGAGTGGCGGGTATGAAGCTCGGCTACGCCCGCGTCTCCACCGAGGATCAGCGCCTCGATCTGCAGCGCGCCCGGCTGAAGGAAGCCGGTTGTGGCAAGCTGTTCGAGGAAAAGATCTCTGGCACCGCCCGGCAGCGGCCTGCGCTCGAGCAACTGCTCCAGGAAATCAGAGCCGACGATATCCTTGTCGTGACGCGCCTCGACCGACTCGCGCGCTCGACGGCAGAACTGCTGCGGATCGCCGAGGTCATTCGAGATAAGAATGCAGGATTACAGTCGCTTGAAGAGCCCTGGGCCGACACCACAACTCCAGCCGGACGCATGGTTTTGACCATGTTCGCCGGCGTCGCCGAGTTCGAACGGGCCCTCATCCGCCATCGGACCAACGAAGGGCGTCAGGCCGCAAAGCGTCGTGGAGTGTCGTTTGGCCGGCCGCAAAAGCTACGCCCCGATCAGAAAACGCTCGCCCTGTCCCTGGTCAGAGAAGGCCGGTCGATCAGCGAAGTCGCCAGAACCTTCAACGTCCATCCAGCGACCATTCATCGCTGTCTAAACGAGCCTCAGGCCTCTTCGACCGCCTTATGACAGTACACCGTACCGCTCAGACGCACGGGCCAACTGCACAGGGCTGAGATATCCCAGCGCCGAGTGCAGCCGTCTTGAGTTGTAAACGTCGTCGATGAAACGCGGAAGGTCGGCCGTTACATCCTTGAACGTTTCGTAGTCCGCCAGGTAGACGGCCTCGACCTTCAGCGTCTTCATGAAGCTCTCCGCCTTGGCATTGTCATAGGGGTTGCCCCGGCGGCTCATCGAGCCGACCAGGCTATGGGCGGCAAGCAGCGCGCCATAGATCTCGGATCCGTATTGCGACCCGCGGTCGGAGTGGTGGATGCAGCCTTTCGCCGGGTCACGGCCCCGGATGGCAGCCTTCAACGCAGCGACGGCGATGCGGGCGTCCATCGACCGGCTGATCGCATAGCCGACCACCTTGCATGATCAGGCGTCCAGGATCGCGGCGAGATAGACAAAGCCGCCGGGAATGGCGACGTAGGTCAGGTCCGCAACCCACAGCTGGTTCCGCCGAGCGGGAACCACGTCCTTCGCCAAGTCGGGGAAGATCGGCCCATCATGGTCGCTGTCCGTGGTGACGACATACCGTCGGCGCCGCTTGGGTTGAAGCCCGTGCTCTCGCATCAGGCGCCGGAGCTTCTTGCTGTTTACCACTACGCCCTGATGGCGCAAGGCCGCCCCGACGCGCCGGTAGCCGTAGCACTCGAACTCGTCGCAAATCGCGCCGATCAGGCCAGGCAGGTCGCACGACGCGGCCAGCGCCGGGGCATCGTAGAAGGTAGAGCGTGCCAGGCCCATCAGCGCACACCCCCGCCTGACGAAGATGCCGCGGGTCCGATGACGACCGAGGTGCTCGCGCTTTTCGGCCGGGGGGCGTGCTTCAATGCCCCCTTTAGCAACTCGATCTCCAGCGCCTGCCGCGCAACCATCCGCTCGAGGGCCGCGATCTTGGCCTCATACTCCTGTAGCAAGTCAGCGGCCTGGACGTCGTCGTCCAGTGCACCCGCCTCAAACTTGCCAACCCAAATACAGATCAACTGTCGAGAAAGATCATGCCGTTGAGACAGCCCGTGCAGCGTCTCCCCGGCAAGAAATTCCTCGGCCACCTGTCGCTTGAACGCAACGCTATGTGATCAATGCGTTGTCATGGCTTCCATCCTCTGAAAGCCCGGCCAAGACGGTCAAACCAATTCGTTCATTCTGTCCACCGCCAGGGGCGCACTCCAGTTGCCTGGAAACTATTGGACGCTGTTTGACAGCTTGAGGCCGAGCGGGTGGACCAATCCGCTATTTCGGTCTTCCGCGACAGTGTGCAGGCGAACGCGGCTGACTACGACATCTGCATCATCGATAGTCCACCGATCCTTGGGTTGCGGACCTTTGCGGCGCTGCTGGCCGCCGACGCCGTGCTCGCGCCGATCGAGTTGGGCGACTACTCCCTGACCGGCGTGCAACGCCTCATGCAATCGATCAAGGGCGTGGCGAACCACTACGGACGGCCCGAGCCGCAGTTTCTTGGCCTGCTCGCGTCCAAATTCGACCGGCGCAGCCCTCGAGAGCGAGCCCTGTTCGAGGGGTTGGCAGCAGAGATCGGCGGCTTGCTATTTCCGGGCGTGGTGACGAAGCGTGACGTGTATGCGCGCGCCGCGTCTGAACGCATCCCGGTCTGGATGATGAAAGGTGCTGCCGGACGCGATGCCGGCGACGAAATCCGCGGCGTGTTCTCGACCGTCGAAAAAATGATGGAGCTAACCCATGGCTAAGTCCGCTACCAAGCCCGCTTTTGGCGCGGGTGTTCTCTCCGGCCTTCGGGCGGCGGCCGGCGCTGCCGGCGGCGAGCCGCGGTTCCTGTTGCTGGAGCAGGTCGAGGAAGACCCCGACCAGTCCCGCACCAGCTTCGACCAAGCCGAGCTGGAGCAGTTGGCCGAGACGATCCATCAATACGGCGTTCTGACGCTGGTTGGCGTGCGCAACATAGGGGTGACCGCTACCGCCTTGTATATGGTGCGCGGCGCCTACGTGCTTCCCGCTTGGCCGAGCAGACCCGCATCCCGGCAACCATCCTCTCCGAGGACAAGACCGGCCTGGCCGTGCAGGTCATCGAGAACCAGGCACGGGCCAACCTGTCCAACCGTGACTTGGCTACAGCGGTGAACCGGTTGTTCGCGGACGGCAAGAAGGTCAAGCAGATAGCCGCCATCTGCAATCTGAAGGAGTACCAGGTCGCAGCGTTCCGCAGCGTGGAGCGGTTGCCGCCGGTGCTGGCCGAGCGGCTGGATCACGCCGACATGCGAGCAATCTACGACCTGTTCCGGGCATGGGAGAAGGATGGGCCATCAATCGAGAGCGCGATGCCCGCGCCCGACGTGTTCCTGACCATCACCGAGGCACGCCGCATCATCGAGGCGGTGACCGGCAAGGCCAGCAACAGCGTGTTCCTAACGCGCGGGAAGAAGCCGGAGCCGACAGCACCGGCGGCAGACATCGAGCCGCCATTGCCCGCACCGACCGCTACGGCTTCAGCACGCGACGAGCCTCGGAACCTGGGGCCACCACAAGCAGCCCCGGAGCCGCTGGCGCCGACCAAGGCCAAGCCAAAAGCAACGGCTCCGGTTGTCGTCGAACCAGCACCGGCCATGCCCGCCTCCGTTCCTACACGGCCGCACTTCGTGATGGAGATGGCAGATGGACGTCGCGGCGTTCTGGTGACGGAGCGCTGGGCGCAGCGGGCTGGAAGTGTCCTGCTGGAAATCGAGGGTGGCGAGGACGTAGAGGTGGCGTTCTCGGAGCTTCGGCCGATTGAGGTCGCGTAGGGCAGGCGAGGGGCAGGCACAGCCTGTCCCTCTTAGAGGGCATAGCGTCGGTTGTCATGTACACAACGCTAAGGGTGAACAGGCCCGGAACATCGCTCATGCGACCATCCTGCTGCGGCCCAGGTTGAGCGGCCGGCGTTGGTCTGCGGTCGCGGCGGCGCGATCCCAGAGGAAATCACCGGAGAAGCCGATATGCACCCACGTGAGCGGCGACGTGTGGGTGAGAAGCACGTCCGGCACGGGTTTGCCTTGGTTCCGCAGGTGCTGGACGGCATCGGCCAGGTAGGTCGACTTCCAATAGACGATGGCAGCGATTACAAGGTTCAGCCCGGAGGCTCGGAATTGCTGTGCTTCCTGCCCACGGTCGGCGATGCGGCCCTGCTTGAACGTGCAGATGACCTGGGCCAGCGCGTGGCGCTGCTCACTCTTGTTCAGGCCGGCTTGGCAACGTTGGCGTAGGTTAGGCGACTCAAGCCAGTCCAGCATGAACAAGGTGCGTTCGACGCGCCCCAACTCCTGCAACGCGAGGTCGAGCTGGTTCTGCCGCTGAAATGCAGCCAGGCGCTTCAACATGGCCGAGGGCAGAACAATACCTACCTGCAGGGAGGCAACCAGACGACCCAGCGCTGCGTCAGCGCAGCCATGCCGGGCTGAACAAGGGCGAAGCCAGCAACGCGCTTCGACGGGCCGTTTTCTTCCACCGCCAGGGCGAGTTCCGCGAACGCATGTTTGAGAACCAGAGCTTCCGGGCATCAGGACTGAGCCTGATGACTGGGGCCATCGTTCACTGGAACGCGATCTACCTCGACCAGGCTGTCCAGCAGCTTCGCACCCAAGGTGTCAGCATCCCTGACGAGCTGCTTGCCCACGTCGCCCCGCTCGGCTGGGAGCACATCGCCCTCACCGGCGACTACAACTGGAACACTGCCAAACCCATCCACGCACTACGACCGCTCAGGGCCGTTCCCGAGGCGTTCTACCGGCGCGCCGCTTAGCGTGCAGTTTTGAGCAATCGGTGAGGTGA
>JAYTHH010000033.1:0-2091 GCA_043732745.1 Rhodospirillales bacterium | reverse complement strand
CCGGCACCTACCCATCCCGACCGCAGCAGGTGCACCCCGGCTCCTACGCCGTGATCGACGCCAGCCTCGCGGTGCCGGAACGCGGCGCCATCCGCGTGCTGGTGCAACCGGGCCTGCTGACATCACCGCAACCGGTGATCGCCCTGGGCCAAACAACACTCTGCGTCGCAGCCGAGGGCGCGCAGCTTCGCGTGGGTGGCAACATCGTGGCCTCAGTCCCGGCGCCGATGCTGGAACGCTGCTGGTACTTGCTGACCGCCACCTTCACCGGCGGCACGGTGCGTCTCACCCAGAACGCCCTGCAACGAAGCTGGGGCGTGATCGACAGCGGGACCGGCCACGGCCGCGCCGCACCCCCGTCCGCAGGCCGCATGCTGATCGCGGCAGACCAGGCAGGCGGCCGTTTCGATGGCCGCATCGAAGACCCCGCTCTGCTCGGCCCAGACGGCGCTGCCGTCGCCACCTGGGATTTCGCAGACGGCATAGGCACCGATCGCATCAGCGGCACCCATCCCGGCCATCTCGTGAACCTGCCCACCCGCGGCATCCGCGGCGCCAACTGGTCGGGCACCGAGATGGACTGGAAACATGCGCCGCGCGACTATGCAGCCATCCACTTCCACGCCGACGATCTCTACGACTGCGAATGGAAAACCGACTTCACCGTCACCCTCCCGCCCAACCTCCGCAGCGGCGTCTACGGCATATGGCTGCGCGCCGAAGGCCACGAGGACATCATCTCGTTCTTCGCCCTGCCTCCGCGCGGCACCACCACCGCCCCCATCGCCTACCTCGCCGCCACCTTCACCTACCAGGCCTATGCCGGCCACGCCCGCTTCAACGTGGACGACGCCTTCCGCGCCCGCATCGCCGCCTGGGGCGCGCGGCGGCAGCACCCGGAACACAATCCGGAATACGGCTGGTCCACCTACAACCGCCACCCCGACGGCACCGGCATCAGCCTTTCGTCGACGCGCCGCCCCATGCTCAACCTCCGCCCCGGCTTCCTCACGTTCAACGACCAGAAGGGCAGCGGCCTTCGGCATTTCTCCGCCGACAGCCATCTCACCGACTGGCTCGAATCCAACGGCCACGAATTCGACGTCATCACCGATCACGATCTGCACCGAGAGGGCGCATCCCTGCTCGCGGGCTACAAATGCGTCCTCACCGGCAGCCACCCCGAATACCACACACCGCAAACGCTCGACGCCCTCGGCGATTTCATCAGCACCGGCGGCACCGGCGGCACCGGCGGCTGACTCTGCTACCTCGGCGGCAACGGCTTCTACTGGCGCATCGCCGTGTCCGAAGAAATCCCCGACGTCCTCGAAGTCCGCCGCACCGAAGGCTGCATCCGCGCCTGGGACGCAGCACCGGGCGAAGCCTATCACCAGCTCGACGGCGGCTATGGCGGCCTCTGGCGACGCCTCGGTCGCCCGCCCCAGAAACTCGCCGGCGTCGGCTTCTCCTCCCAGGGACTGTTCGAAGGCTCGTACTATCGCCGCCTCCCCGCCTCGCACGCCCCCGAAACCGCCTGGATCTTCGACGGCATCACCGACGAGCTCATCGGCGATTTCGGCCTCTCCGGCGGTGGCGCCGCCGGCTTCGAGCTCGACCGCGCCGACCAGCGCCTGGGCTCGCCCCCCAACATCGCAATCCTCGCCCGCTCCGAAGCGCACCAGCCACATTTCGTCGCCGTGCCGGAGGAATTGCTGAGCCATGTCAACACCGTCACCGGCGAAGCGCCGCGCGACCTGATCCGCGCCGAGATCATCTATTTCGACACCACCCAAGGCGGAGCCGTGTTCGCCACCGGCTCCATCACCTTCTGTGGCAGCCTGTCGCACAACGACTACGACAACAACGTCTCCCGCATGCTCGGCAACATCATCCGCCGCTTCGCTGCCTGACCGAACCACACTGCCATCTATCCAAATAAGGGATGGGCGGAGACAGAACGACATGAGCAACAGCGATGTTCGCGTCTTTTTTTCCCCAATGACCATCAGGCTGAGTAGTGCGGCCTTCCGGCACTCTCTTTGACAGCCTCGCAGCCAATTTTTATTCCGCTTGGCTCGCCCGTAATTC
>JAYTHH010000032.1:0-7221 GCA_043732745.1 Rhodospirillales bacterium | reverse complement strand
GCCGGTTTCGGTTCCGATGGTACGGCCGGGATATGTGCCGTCGGCGAAGTGGCCGAAGGGCGTGGCGCCGCACAGGCGGGTTTTACGGTCCGGGTGAGGCCACTTGGTAGAGGCGCGATCTGATCGTTCCGGTGTGTTGATTAAATTGGCGTCTGGTGGGGCTGCAAAGCGCGCCCCACCAGACGATCAGGGCTTATTTGCCGAGGTTTTTATCGAACCAGGCGGCGATTTCGCCGATGGCAAAGCGGACTTCTGGGATGCGGTCGTCGCGGTAGAACTGGGCGTGGGATTGGCCTTCGAACACCTGCAGGCGGGTTTCGACGCCGGCTTCGCGGAGTTTCTGGTTGGTTCTGACCGTGTTGCTCAGCAGCAGGTCGCGGGTGCCGCTGGTCAGGATGGTGGGTGGGAAGCCGTTCATGTCGCCGTAGATGGGGGAGAGAAGCGGGTCGGCGAGGTCGTGGCCTTTGGCGTAGAACTTTGTTGCCGCGTCGCAGAAGCCGGCGGGGGAGACCAGGACGTTGTCGACCATTGCGTTGGTCTGGAAGGTGTCGCCGGCCTGGGTGGCGTCTGACATCGGGGTGCCTGGGGCAATGGCGCCTGGCATGGGCAGGCTGGCGGATTTGGCGCGGAGCATCATTTCCAGAGTGAGGGCTCCGCCGGCGGAGCTGCCGAAGACGCCGATGTTCTTTGGCGGCACCATCGATGTGGCGGATTTGTAGATGGTCATCGCGTCGTCGAGCGCTGCGGGGAAATAGGCTTCCGGCGGCATCCGGTAGTCGACCGAGATGGTCTTGATGTGGCTGATGCCGGCGACCAGAAGCGCCTCGCCGAGGGAGGCGAGATGTGGGTTGAGGACGTAGCAGCCGCCGTGGACGTGGACCAACAGGCGGTTCTTGTTCTGTGCCGGAATTTCGTCGGGCGTGAGAATATAGACTTTCACGCCGTCGATGGTGGAGGCTTCGAACGTCACGTGCAGGCGGTCGGCCATCGGCTGCGCGCCGGCGCCGCTGGTGGCTTCGAGCTGCTTGACGAGCTGGGTCCAGCCTTCCGGCGTGGTGGGCGGCGTGTCCCAGCCGTTTCGCAGCGGTTGGGCGATGATGGCCTGCATCTCTGGGCTGACCGTGCCGGGGACCGGTACCGTTTTGGCGGGGACGTCGCGGGGGGCGAGCGGTGCCTGGGATTGAGCCTGGGCCAGGGGCGCGAATAGCAGAAGTGCCACGGCGAAAGCGCTTGCGGTGTGCGGGCGGTTCATTTGGGTTCCTCCGGGGCGTTTGTTTTGAGGAACGCTTGCACGGGACAGGCCGGGCCGGCAAGCTTTGAGCTATTCGATCAATATGACGAATTTAATCGATTGGACAGATCGTTGCGATCGGCATTTACTCTGCCTTGAGGCGAGTCTGGGTCCGGTGCGCTCTCTGCGGCTGGGTCTGATCAACGCCTGATGAAGGACAGCAAGATCGGAGGATGCATGAACGCCGAACCAAAATGCCCGATGGGTGGCAAAGGTGGGCCCAACGCGACTGCGGTGGTTCTGACCATGAACAACCGGCTGTGGTGGCCGAACCGGCTGGATCTGTCGATCCTTCACCAGAATTCGCCGTTGAGCGATCCGATGGCGAAGGGCTTCAACTACGCCGAGGAATTCAGGAGCCTCGATCTTGCGGCGGTGAAGGCGGATCTTTTTGCTCTGATGACCGACTCGCAAGCTTGGTGGCCGGCGGATTATGGGCATTACGGGCCGTTGTTCATCCGCATGGCGTGGCATAGCGCGGGGACCTATCGCATCGCGGATGGTCGCGGCGGCGCCGGGTCTGGCACGCAGCGTTTCGCGCCGCTCAACAGCTGGCCGGACAATGCGAATTTGGACAAGGCGCGTTTGCTGCTGTGGCCGATCAAGCAGAAATATGGCCGCAAGCTGTCCTGGGGCGACCTGCTGATCCTGACCGGCAACTGTGCGTTGGAATCAATGGGCTTCAAGACGGCCGGTTTCGCCGGTGGCCGCGAGGACATCTGGGAGCCCGAGGAGGACATCAACTGGGGTCCGGAGAACGAATGGCTTGGCGATGCGCGGTATAGTGGCGATCGTGAGCTGGCGAACCCGCTCGCCGCCGTGCAGATGGGGCTGATCTACGTCAATCCGGAGGGGCCGAACGGCAATCCCGATCCGGTCGCCTCAGCGCGGGACATTCGCGAGACGTTTGCGCGAATGGCGATGAACGATGAGGAGACGGTGGCGTTGATCGCCGGCGGGCATACGTTCGGCAAGTGCCATGGCGCGGCGAGCCCGGATCTGTATGTCGGCCCGCAGCCCGAGGCCGCCGGGATCGAGGCGCAGGGCCTCGGCTGGCTCAGCAGCTATCGAAGCGGCAGCGGCGTCGATGCGATCTCCAGCGGGATCGAGGGCGCGTGGACCAAAAACCCGGTGCAGTGGGACAACGGGTATTTCGAGAACCTGTTCGATTATGAATGGGAGCTGACCAAAAGCCCGGCCGGCGCGCATCAGTGGACGCCGAAGAACGGGGCGGGCGATGGCACCGTGCCGGATGCGCATGATCCGTCGAAGCGGCATGCGCCGATGATGGCGACGACCGACCTTGCTGTGATCATGGATCCTGACTACCTGCCGATTTCGCGGCGGTTCTATGAGAACCCGGACCAGTTGGCGCATGCGTTTGCCGAGGCCTGGTACAAGCTGACGCATCGCGATATGGGCCCGCCTGTGCGGTTCATCGGGCCGGAGGTTCCGGCGGAGGCGCGCATCTGGCAGGACCCCGTTCCCGCCGTGGATCATGTGCTGATCGACGATGCGGATATCGCGGCACTGAAGGCTTCGATTCTAGGATCGGGGATTTCGCTGTCGCGGCTGGTGTCGACCGCGTGGGCTTCGGCTTCGACGTTCCGTGGGTCCGACAAGCGCGGCGGGGCCAACGGTGCGCGGATCAGGCTGGCGCCGCAGAAGAATTGGGCGGTGAACGAGCCGCAGCATCTGGCTGGTGCGTTGGCTGGGCTGGAAGCGATCCAGTCGGCATTCAATGCCAGACAAACTGGTGGCAAGAAGGTGTCGCTGGCCGACCTGATCGTGCTTGGCGGGTGTGCGGCTGTCGAGCAGGCGGCGAAAAATGCCGGGCATGACGTGCATGTCGCGTTCATCCCGGGCCGCACGGATGCGTCTGAGGAGCAGACGGACGTGCATTCCTTCGCCGTGCTCGAACCGAAGGTGGACGGGTTCCGCAACTTCTTCAGCGGTGTCCAGATGCGATCGGCCGAGGAGCTGCTGGTGGACAGGGCGCAGTTGCTGACGCTGACCGCGCCGGAAATGACGGTTCTCGTCGGCGGCCTGCGGGCCCTTGGCGCGAATGTCGGCGGGTCCGATCTCGGTGTGTTCACGGATCGGCCAGGGGTGTTGACCAACGACGTGTTCGTGAATCTGCTGAAGGCGAGTACGACCATGAAATGGGAAGCCTCCGCCGAGGACGAAGACGTGTTCGTGGCGCATGATCGGGCCACCGGCGAGAAGAAATGGGCCGGCACGCGCGTCGACCTCATCTTCGGCTCTAACTCGCAGCTCCGCGCGCTGGCCGAAGCCTATGCCACCGACGATGCGCAGCCGGACTTTGTGGCTTCGTTCGTGGCGGCATGGGGCAAGGTGATGAACCTGGGCCGGTTCGACCTGGCCTGATGAAGGCAGGCAGGTCCCTGACGTGGAAGCGTCGGGGGCTTGCTTTTCACTCTACCGCTTCGTCAGCCAGCGTTTGGCGATGCGGCAGGCAACGGTAAAGGCGGGGTTGAAGACGTTGCCGATATCGTAGCGAACCACCTGCCCCATCACGTGGCTGGCGGCCCTGGCGTCCAGCCCGTAATCCTCATCGAGCCAGCGCAGCATTTCCGTTGGGGCGTGCTGCAGCGCCTGGTCCAGTGGCCGTGCGTTGCCGATGGTGAAGATGTCGTCAGCGGTTTCGCCGCGGGGCCAGGTGATCTTCCGCTTCAGGACACGAAACGGCACTTCCATCTCGAACGAGGTCTCGATGCCGGTGCCGACGATCTCGCCGTCGCCTTGACAGGCGTGGCCGTTGCCGAGGTAGCACAGGGCGCCTTGCACCGAGACCGGGAACCAGGCGGTGGTGCCCGGGGCGAACAGGCGGTATCAGTGTTGCCGCCGTTCTGGGCGCTGGTGGCGGTGGACAGCGCCTGGCCGAAGGCGGGGGCCACGCCGAAGCAGCCGATCATCGGTTGCAACGGTGGTGCGAAATGCTCCAGGGAATTCGGCGGTTCGCGCAGGCGCATGGTGCCGGCGGCCGCGTCGGCGTCCCCACGGCGCTTTCGCTCGGCGGCCGGTCCACAATGGCGGCCGGATCGAGCACGGTGAAGGCCAGGGGCGAATAGGTCCGCCGGTGGCCCGGCTTGGTGTGAGCCGGATAATGTTCTGCAAGTGGGAGCGGTGGTATGGCAGGCATCGGCCCGGTGGCGCTGGCGGAGTGTCCGGAGATATATCGGGCGATTGTCGAGACGAGTGCCGGGGTCTTCGAAATTGCGGTCCATCGCGCTTGGTCGCCGCTTGGGGCCAATCGGTTTTTTCAACTCGTGCAGCAGGACTATTACGACGACTCGCGGTTTTATCGTGTTGTCACAGGCAAATGGGCGCAGTTCGGGATCGCTGGCGCCCCTTTGATGGCCCAGGCGTGGCGGAGCCGGACAATCCCGGATGACAGGCGCATGCAGTCCAACACGCGGGGCTTCGTGGCCTTCGCCAATACTGGGCCTGGCACCCGTTCGACCCAGGTGTTCATCAATCTCGGCGACAATGCGGCGCAGAACGATCGGGAAGCCGGGTTCGCGCCGTTCGGCCAGGTCGTAATGGGCATGGATGTCGTGGACAGGCTTTATGCCGGCTATGGGGAGATTTCGGGCGGCGGCATGCGGGCTGGGAGGCAGGATGCGCTGTTTGCGGGCGGCAATCGCTATCTCGATGCGAATTTTCCGCAGCTCGACCGGCTGATCCGGTTGCGGAACAGCCCCCTGTCGATGTAGCCGGAGAGTGTCGCCATGCGCCGCCATTTCGGCTTCGTTGGCGCTTCAAAACGGGAGAAAATATCATGTTCAGTCATGTCATGATTGGCAGCAACGACATTGCACGGTCGAAGTCGTTCTACGACGCGGTGATCGGCGCCACGGGCGGCAAGCCGGGTGTGCAGGACGTAAAGGGGCGTCTGATCTATGCCCATCGCGGTGGGCTCCTGCTCATCACCATGCCCATCGATGGCGAGCCTGCGTGCGGTGCGAATGGCGGCACGATCGGGTTCACTGTGGAAAGCACCGAAGAGGCCGATGCATGGCACAAGGCCGGGGTTGAGAACGGTGGCACGGCGGTCGAGGACGCGCCGGGTGTGCGCCAGGGTGGCGCCGGCCCGCTTTATCTTGCCTACCTGCGTGATCCCGACGGCAACAAGCTGTGCGCATTGCACAGAATCGCTGCTTAAGCTTTTGTTCTGATGAGCAAGGCACCCGGATCAGGCAAGCCGCCTGATCCGGGTGCCTTGCTTTAATCCGCCACGATGCTGTGATCCACCTCGGCGGCACTTGCGGCGCGCTTGAGCAGGAACACCAGAGGCATGGCGGCAATCGCCAGGATCATCATGAATTTGAAGTCGTCGATATAGGCGATGGTCGTGGCCTGGTTGGTGATCACAGCGTCCAGCGCCGCCCGCCCGGCTGATGTCAGGGGGTTCCAGGCGTGCATGATCGCCGGATTGTCGAAGGCGCGGTTGGTCGATGTCACCGATGTGGCGATGTCGGCGTGGTTGACCTGGGTGTTCTCCACCAGCAGCGCCGAGACGATGGAGATGCCGACGGCGGAGCCGATGTTGCGGGACAGATTGTAAAGTCCGGTGCCGGCGCCGCGCAATTCGGTCGGCAGCGTCGAGAACGTGACGGTGGTGAGTGGCACGAACAGGAAGCCCAGACCGGCGCCTTGCACGAAGCCTGTCGACACGATGGTCCATTGCGAGATATCCGGCGTCCACCCGGTCATGCGCCACATCGCCCAGGCGGTGAGCGCCAGGCCGGTGGCCAGCAGGATTCGGGTGTCAACCTTGCCGATCAGGCGGCCGACCATGAACATGCAGGCCATGGTGCCCAGCCCGCGCGGCCCCATCACGATGCCGGCCGTGGTGACCGGATATTGCATCAGCGTTTGCAGATACGGGGTCATCAACGCCAGGGAGGCGAGATAGGTGATGCCGACGAGGAAGATGAACAGCATGCCGACGCAGAAATTACGGTCCCGGAACAGCGCCAGATTGACGAAGGACGCGCGGGCGGTGGCGGTGTGGACGATGAACAGATAGGCGGCAATGCCGCACACCACGGCCTCTGTGATGATCTCGCTGGAGGAGAACCAGTCCAGCTGCTCGCCACGGTCGAGGAACAGTTGCAACGAGGCGATGGCCAGGCTGAGCATGCCGAAGCCCATCCAGTCCAGCTTGGACGAGAGATTGAGTTTGGTTTCGGTGACGAATACCCAGATGCCGGCGAAGGTGATCAGGCCGATCGGCAGGTTAATGTAGAAAACGTAGCGCCAGTTGAGGTTTTCGGTGAGCCAGCCGCCGATGACGGGGCCGAGCACGGGGCCAACCATGACAGACACGCCGAACAGCGCCATGGCGGAGCCGCGTTCGGCGGGCGTGTAGATGTCGAGCAGGATGGATTGCGAGAGCGGCACCAAAGCGGCGCCGAAGAAGCCTTGCAGCAGGCGAAAGCCCACGATCTGCACCAGGGATTGCGCCAAGCCGCACAGGATGGAGGCGATCACGAAACCTGCGACCGACACCAGCAGCACGCGTTTGCGGCCGAAGCGGCCGGCGAGCCAGCCGGAGGGCGGCGTCATGATGGCGGCGGCGACGATGTAGGAGGTCAGCACCCAGTTGATCTGGTCGGCACTCGCGGAGACGCTGCCTTGGATATAGGGCAGCGCCACGTTGGCGATGGTGGTGTCCAGCGCCTGCATGATGACGGCCAGGATGACGCAGGCGGTGATGGCGCCGCGATGGGCCGGCTTGACGAATGGGGTTTCGGCCTCAGTCATTCCGCACGCCGAACAGGCGGGTGATGAAATTCGGCATTCCGTGGGTGTGGCCGGTGTTGACGTCGATCGCCACACTCATGCCGACGCGTAGGGGGGGGCTTTCCTACGGGGGTTTCGAGGCGCACCCGCATGGGGATGCG
>JAYTHH010000031.1:0-2101 GCA_043732745.1 Rhodospirillales bacterium | reverse complement strand
CAGAATGCTGCCGCATTTCGGCCATAAATGCGGCAGCGCCGCCGCGACGCGACAATGGGGGGTGCCAGCCGTGCTTCGCAGTGCCAAAGTGTCGGCTCGACACGCGGCATGACGCAGACGGGAGCACGAAAAAAATGAGCACCGAAATCGCCCCAAAGATCGCACTGGTCACCGGAGCTGGCAGCGGCGTCGGCCGATCCGCCGCCCTGGCGCTGGACAAGGCCGGCTACACCGTGGTGATCGCCGGAAGGCGCCCGGAGGCACTGGCGGAGACGATCGGCATCGCCACCTCCGGCCACATGTTCGCGGTGCCCACCGATGTCAGCGACATCGACAGCGTGACGGCGTTGTTCGCCACCATCGCCGAGCGCTATGGCCGGCTGGACTTGCTGTTCAACAATGCCGGTGGCGGCTCGCCGTCGACGAATTTCGGCGATCTGACCCTGGCGCAGTGGAACGGCGTGGTGAGCGTCAACCTCAACGGCGCCTTTATGGTGGCGCATGCGGCCTTCCGGATGATGCGCGATCAGACCCCACAGGGCGGCCGCATCATCAACAACGGATCCATCTCGGCGCACACGCCGCGACCGGGGTCGGCCCCCTATACCGCCACCAAGCACGCGATCACCGGGCTGACCAAATCGATCTCGCTCGATGGCCGCCGTTACGACATCGCCTGCGGCCAGATCGACATCGGCAACGCCGCCACGCCGATGACCGAGCGGATGGCCAGCGGCGTGCCGCAGCCAAACGGTACGACGGAGATGGAACCGACGATGGCGGTGGACAATGTGGGCCAGACCATCACCTTCATGGCCGGCCTTCCACTCGATGCCAACGTGCAGTTCGTGACTGTCATGGCCACAAAGATGCCGTTCATCGGGCGGGGCTGACACGTGTATCGGGCACTGCACGAAAAGTCGATCGGTGCCCGACCTACGGCTGGGTGATTTGGTCGAAGATGCCGCCGTCGGCGAAGTGGTCGGCGGTGGCCTTTTTCCATCCACCGAATGAGTCGATGTCGAACATCTCCAATTTGGGGAAGTCGTCCACGTGCATCGCTGCGACCGCCGGGTCGATCGGGCGATAATGGTGGCGGGCGATGATTTCCTGACCCTTAGGTGAATACAGGAATTTCAGGTAGGCCTCAGCCGGGGCGCGTGTGCCCCGGCGATCGACCACCTGGTCCACCAACGCGACCACCGGCTCGGCCTTGATGGAAATGGACGGCACCACGATCTCCAGCGCGCCGGGGTCGAACACCTTGGTGGCGAGCAGGGCATCATCCTCCCAGGCCAGCAGCACGTCGCCCTGCTTGCGGCGAGCAAAGCTGATCGTGGCGCCGCGGGCGCCGCTGTCCAGCACCGGCGTGTGGTGGAACAACTCGGCCACGAAGGCGCGCGCCTTGGCCGTGTCGCCGCCATTGGCGCGCAGCGCGTAGCCCCAGGCGGCGAGATAGTTCCACCGCGCGCCGCCTGAGGTTTTCGGATTGGGCGTTACGATCGTCACGCCGGGCTTGATCAGATCCGCCCAGTCATGAATCCCCTTCGGATTGCCGCGGCGCACCACGAACAATATGGTGGAGGTGTAGGGAACGCCGTGATTGGGCATTTTCGTCTGCCAATCCGCAGCAACGCGGCCGGATCGCTTGGCTATTGCGTCGATATCCGACTGCAGCGCAAGCGTGACCACATCGGCCTCCAGCCCGTCGATCACCGAGCGCGCCTGCGCGCCGGAGCCGCCATGCGAGGTGCGGATGGTCAGCTTCTGGCCGGAGCTTTTTTGCCAGGACGCCGAGAACACCTTGTTGATCTCGGCATACAACTCCCGCGTGGGGTCCTGGCTGACATTCAGCAGGGTGGTCTGCGCCCGCGCCGGGCCGGCCAGAGCCAATCCGATTGCAGCAGCGATCAATAATCGACGCATCGGAGCCTCCGCATTGATGGGCCACTAAACTGCAGCGGTCGAAATGCTGCCGTCAATATATAACGTTTTGACTTTGTATTATTATTTTTTTATACGAAACAAACGCGGGCTTTCAGGCCGCGTCAGCTTGCCGCATCCGATCGCGGCCGATCAACGCCAGCCCCTCGGCCACCGA
>JAYTHH010000030.1:0-2103 GCA_043732745.1 Rhodospirillales bacterium | reverse complement strand
CAGGTTGCTGGAGCCGCTGGCCGTATCCGGCCTCAACACTCCGGCCGACACGGCCTTGGCCTCGCTGATGTGGGCGGTGGTCGAGGGGTCGCTCCTACGGGGTGGGGCCGCCTGCGTGCCGCTGGTGCCGAAGATCGGCCTGTCCGAAAGCTTCATCGATCCCGCCATTGCCTGGCTCGAAGCGCGTGGCGGCACGCTGCGCACGTCCAGCCGGGTCACGACCCTCGGCATCCACGACAATCGCGTCACTTCGTTGCATCTTGCATCCGGGCCGACAGCACTCGCGCCGGGCGATGCGGTGGTGCTGGCCGTCCCCGCCTGGGTCGCGGCCGAACTGGTGCCGCGCCTTGTGGTGCCGGATCAATTTGAATCGATCCTGAACGTGCATTTCAAGATGGAGGCGGAACCAGGCCGCGCCGGCTTCGTTGGATTGATCGGCGGAACGGCTGAATGGATTTTCATCAAGCCCGGCATCGTCTCCGTGACCGTTTCGGCTGCCAACCGGCTGCTCGGCATCCCCTCTGAGGAAATCGTCGCATTGGTCTGGCAAGATATTGAAAAGACGTTGGATATTTCCACGCCTATGCCGCAAACGCGTCTCGTGAAGGAAAAGCGCGCCACCTTCGCCGCCAACCGGGCCAACGAGGCGAAGCGTCCGCATGCAACAATTGGCTTGTCACACTTCGCAGTTGCGGGAGACTTTACCGCAACCGGCTTGCCCGCCACGATCGAAGGTGCGATCAGGTCCGGCCAAACTGCGGCGCAGGCTCTGTCCGCCTTCGCTGCCTAGAGCATCGATGAAGATGCTCATTAAAACAAAGAACTAGAGGCTATGCAGTGAAACGAAGTGAACGGAACAGGCGCTAGTGGATCGACGATGAACGCCCTCGCCCCGCCGCTCTCTCTCGAATCAGCCATCCGCTCTGCCTCCAGCGCGCTCACGCAGCGCCAGAACCCCGACGGCCATTGGGTGTTCGAGCTGGAAGCGGACGCCACGATTCCTGCCGAATTCGTGCTTCTGCAGCACTTCCTGGATCGCACCGACCCGGCGCTGGAAGCCAAGATCGCCGTCTATCTGCGCGAGATTCAGTGCAAAACAGGCGGCTGGCCGCTGTTTCACGACGGCGCGTTCGATCTGTCGGCGAGCGTAAAAGCCTATTTCGCGCTTAAGATGATCGGCGAAGACATCGACGCCCCCCATATGGCCACGGCCCGAAACGCGATCTTGGCCGTCGGCGGCGCCGAGCGCACCAACGTCTTCACCCGCATCCAGTTGGCGCTATACGGCGAAATCCCGTGGCGTGGCGTGCCGGTCATGCCGGTGGAGATCATGCTGCTGCCGCGTTGGTTTCCGTTCCATCTGGACAAGGTCAGCTACTGGTCGCGCACCGTCACGACGCCGCTGCTGGTGCTGATGTCGCTAAAACCCCGCGCCCGCAACCCGCGCGGGATTCACATCCCAGAGCTGTTCCGCACGAAGCCCGACGAGATCACCGACTGGATTCGCGGCCCGTTCCGCTCCGCCTGGGGCCACGCCTTCAAAACCATCGACCGCGTGCTGTTCCAGGCCGAGAAGTGGTTCCCGAAATCCCTGCGCCAACGCGGCGTCGACCGCGCGTTGGCGTTCGTCACCGAACGGCTGAATGGCGAAGACGGGCTGGGCGCCATCTACCCCGCAATGGCCAACAGCGTGATGATGTTCGACACGCTGGGCTACGCGCCGGAGCATCCGGATGCCGCCATCGCCTGGGAATCGCTGCACAAGCTTCTGGTGATCTCCGAGGACCGGGCCTATTGCCAGCCCTGCCTGTCTCCGGTGTGGGACACGTCGCTGGCCGGCCACGCGATTGCCGAGGCCGAGGGTGACGCCGCCGCGGGAGTCACTGCCGCCAACGCCTGGCTCCGGTCCAAACAGATCACCGACGTGGTGGGAGACTGGGCCCGCCAACGCCCCGGCCTGGCGCCTGGCGGCTGGGCGTTTCAGTACGAGAACCCGCATTACCCTGATGTGGACGACACTGCCGTGGTCGGCATGCTGCTGCATCGCGAAGACTCCGTCGCGCATGCGGACAGCATCGCGCGGGCCGAGATCTGGGTACTCGG
>JAYTHH010000029.1:0-2113 GCA_043732745.1 Rhodospirillales bacterium | reverse complement strand
TGCGTCGCCTGCGCGTGGGGCCATTCCTGGAAAGCGGGGCGATTCTGCTGGACAAATTGCAGCCTGGGGAGGATATGCAGCCGGCTTCCTCGGATTTTTTGCTCCCGGTTCTGACCGCGCTGGCCGACATCCCGGCGCTGGCCTTGACTGATGCTGAAGTCTCCGCCTTCTCACATGGACAGGCCATCAGCCTTGTCGATTTGATGGGGCGCATTCCATTGGCGGCCAACCCTGATGGTGGGTTGGCTCGCGCGATGGCGGGGAGCCGCGTGATTGGGCTGTGCCGCCTTGAAGAAGGGTGGCTCAAGCCCGAGCGGTTGCTGTGACCCGCGCGCCCTCTTCAAACCCATAGGAGTTTTCACGATGTCGATGAATGCGGAGCGTCGCACGACGCTGCTCACGGATTATGCCCAGTCGCAGGGCGATACCGGCTCGCCCGAGGTTCAGGTTGCGCTGATCACCGAGCGGATCACCACGCTGACCGAGCACCTGAAGGTGCACGCCAAGGATTTCCATTCGCGCCGTGGCCTGCTGATGCTGGTTGGCCGCCGTCGCCGGCTGCTGGATTATTTGAAGCGCAAGGATGAGGCGCGCTATCGCTCGCTGATCGAGCGTTTGAGCCTGCGCCGCTAGAAAAGATGAAAATCAGCCTGCTTCGGCTGATGAAGTGGATTGGGCCAAAATTCAAGATTTTCCTGCTTTGCCTGACCAGGTGGATCTCGATATAGACCTGCTACCCCCCGAAGGCATGGGTCTTCGGGGGTAACACCGCGTAAAGCGGCTTACTCAACCGCGGGTCCCACCGGACCACGACGGCGCCTCCGGTAAAGTGGACGCGGCTGCAAAGTGCCTGATGGCATGGGGCAGTCTCTTCCCCGCCTTGCCCGAGACGCCGCCCCCGGGATCTTCGAGGCGGTTGGCCCCTTTGCGCTTTGATAGGGAATAGCAAATTGTTCAATCATTTCCGCAAGGAACTTGACTGGGGCGGCCGCAAGCTCGTCCTCGAGACCGGCAAAATCGCGCGCCAAGCCGATGGCTCCGTGCTCGCGACCTACGGCGAGACCGTGGTTCTGTGCACCGTGGTGGGTGTGCGCACCGCGAAGCCCGGCCAGGACTTCTTCCCGCTGACGGTCAACTACCAGGAGAAGACCTTTGCGGCAGGCAAGATCCCCGGCGGCTTCTTCAAGCGTGAGGGTCGCCCGACCGAGAAGGAGGTGCTGACCTCGCGCCTCATCGACCGCCCGATCCGCCCGCTGTTCCCGCATGGTTTTCGGAATGAGGTCCAGGTTGTGGCCACCGTGCTGAGCCATGATCTTGAGAACGACCCGGATATGGTGGCCCTGGTGGGTTGCTCTGCCGCGCTGACCTTGTCGGGCATTCCGTTCTTCGGGCCGATCGCCGGCGCCCGCGTGGCGTGGATCGATGGTGCCTATGTGCTCAACCCGACCTCCGAACAGGTCAAGGAGAGCAATCTCGAACTCGTCGTCGCCGGCACCGCCGAGGGCGTGCTGATGGTGGAGTCCGAGGCGCAGGAACTGTCCGAAGAGATCATGCTGGGCGCCGTGACGTTCGGCCATACCGGCTTCCAGCCGGTGATCAACATGATCATCGAACTGGCCGAGCTGTGCGCCAAGGAGCCTTGGGCACTGACGGAGGTGTCTGACGCGCACAAGGCGCTGGCCGCCCGCGTGGACGCCATCGCCCGCGCCGGGCTGGTGGCTGCCTATGGCGAGAAGCTGAAGCAGCCGCGCCAGGAGAAGGTCGGCGCCGTGAAGAAGCTGGTTTCGACCACATTGGCCGCTGAGGGCATCGAGGGCGACACCAAGGGCATCTTCAAGGAGCTTGAGGCGGACGTAGTGCGGAACTCAGTGCTCGACACCGGCCTGCGCATCGATGGGCGCGACACCAAGACGGTGCGCCCGATCATCTCCGAAGTGGGCATCCTGCCACGTTCGCATGGCTCGGCCTTGTTCACCCGCGGCGAGACGCAGGCGCTTTGCGTGGCCACCTTGGGCACGGCGCAGGATGAGCAGATTATCGACGCGCTGGAAGGTGAGTACCGCGAGAACTTCATGCTGCACTACAACTTCCCGCCGTACTCGGTGGGCGAAGC
>JAYTHH010000028.1:0-2118 GCA_043732745.1 Rhodospirillales bacterium | reverse complement strand
TCATGTTGTGGCGCATGTAATTGCGCCCGACCTGGCCGGACGCATTGGCCAGCCCGTGTGGATGCCTGTCGTTGGCCGAGCGCAACAGCAGCAGCGCGGAGCTGAGCGCGCCGCAGGCGACGACCGTGATGTCAGCGGAATACTCCTCCGTCTTGCCATCACGCAGCACCCGCACGCCAGTCACAGTGTGTCCGGACGGGTCGGTAACCAGCGTCTCGGCATAGGCACCAGTCAGCAATGTGAAGTTCGGGTGTGCCGCCAAGGTAGGATCGACGCAGATGACCTGCGCATCGGCCTTGGCATTCACCGCGCAAGGGAACCCATCGAACGCGTCGCAGCGGATGCAAGGGCTATACGTCGTGGCGCTGCCATCCGGGTTCTGGTCCAGCTTGATGCCGAGCGGTAAGTGGAAGGGGTGCAGGCCCTCCTTAACCAGGCTGTCGTTCAATGCCTGGATGCGCGGCTCGTGCAGGATCGGCGGGTAGGCGTAAGGCTTGCTGGACCAGGGTTCGTTCGGGTCCTCGCCACGTTGGCCGTGCACGTGGAACAACGCCTCCGCCTCGCAGTAATACGGCTCGAACACGTCGTAGCCGAGCGGCCAAGCGGGCGACACGCCGTCGACGTGCTGCAGGGCACCGAAATCCTTCTCGCGCAAGCGGAATAGGGCCGCCCCATAGACCTTGGAGTTGCCCCCCACGTAGTAGTGCAGGCCTGGATGGAAGGATTCGCCAGTCTTGCCGTGCCACGTGTCTGGGGCCTGGTATTTGCCATCCACGAATACGGTCTTGGCGTCCCAGTTCTCCCGCGAGCGCGGCAGGTAGCCGCCACGTTCCAACATCAGGATGCGTTTGCCCGTCGGCGCCAGCCGCTGTGCGAGTGCGCCCCCGCCGGGCCCGCTGCCGATGACGATCACGTCGTAATGGTCAGCCGATGACATGGGCGCCCTCCCTCGTTCCGATTGTTCGTGGGTCAGCCGTCGCCGCGCTGCAGGGTAGGCCCGCACAGGCTGAGCGCCGTGTTCACGACGGCAAGATGCGTCAGTGCCTGGGGGAAATTACCAGCCAAATGCTTGCCCGGAATGTTGTACTCCTCGGCGAGCAGGCCGAGGTCGTTGGCGACTGCAAGGACGCGCTCGAACTGGGCGCGGGCCTCGGCCTTTCGCCCTTGCAGGTTCAGGCAATCCGCCATCCAGCACGAGCAAGCGAGGAACGCGCCCTCGTTCGGCGGCTCGGACTTCGCTTTGGTGCGGCGGATCAACCCGCCCTCCGACAGTTCACGCCGGATCGTCTCGATTGTCGCGGCCATGCGTGGATCGTCGGTCGGCAGGAAGCCGACCAGCGGCAGCAGAAGCAGACTGGCATCGATCGCCTGCCCGCCATAGTGCTGGGTGAACGTGCCCAGACCTTCGTTCCAGCCTTCGCGGCAAACGTCCTCGTGAATGGTCTGACGCAGCGCCGTGAATCGTTCGATGGTCGCGGCGTCAAAAGCCCCGGTGTCGCCATGACTGTGAAGGAACCGGTCCATCGCCACCCACGCCATCACCTTGGAATAGCTGTAATGCCGGGGCTCGGAGCGCGATTCCCATACACCGGAACCTTCGGTGTTCCACACCTTCTCCAGGTGCTCGATAATCTTGCGTTCCGCGACCGACTCCTGCTGCGTCATGGGCACGCCGCCACGCCGGGCCAGGGCAAGCGCGTCGAGGACCTCGCCGAACACGTCGATCTGGTGTTGCGTCGATGCGGCGTTGCCGATCCGGACCGGACTTGCGTGGCGATAGCCCGGCAGCGTCTCGACCATCCATTCCGATAGATGTCGGGAGCCATCTACTCGGTACATGATCCGTAGCCTCTCCGGCGACCCAGCGATGGCGCGCAACAGCCAGTCCCGCCAGTTCTTTGCTTCCGCATGGAACCCGGCGTTCAACAGGGCGCTCAGCGTGAAGCTGGCGTCGCGCAGCCAGCAGTATCGGTAATCCCAATTCATCGTGCCGCCGGGAGCTTCTGGCAGCGATGTGGTGGGTGCGGCGACCAGCCCGCCGGTCGGCCCATGGATCAACGCCTTCAGCGTGATGAGGGAGCGGCGGACCTGGCCCGGCCAGTCGGTCTTCGCATCGTC
>JAYTHH010000027.1:0-7295 GCA_043732745.1 Rhodospirillales bacterium | reverse complement strand
CGTTGGTGTCCAGCAGGTTCACGGCGCCGGCGGTGGCGGTGAAATGCAGGGTGCGGCCTGGCAGCACCAGCGTGTGATGCGTCACCGAATCGGGCGGCAGGCGTTTAGTCTCTGCCGGGCGTGCAGGTTGCGTAGTTGGCGAGGCGGAGAGCGGCGACGCAACCGGTTGTGCCGACACCGAAGCGCCGCCGATCAGGATGGCGAAGCCGATCGCCGTAGCCAGTCTCACCACAGATGCCATGTGCGCGCCCTTCGAATTCTAGCGGAAAAACCGGCCGAGCAGACTCGTCAGATCCGGTGCCGGAGCGCCCGGCACCGGCAATTCGCCGTTGGGCGTGGCGTTGTCGATCGCGTGCGGCAGGACTTCGGCCAGCACGGTGGCCAGCTGCTCGTGCGACACGCCCACCTTGGCGGCCCACTCGTCGAGCTGCTCGGGCGGGATGGCGGCCATGATGTGTTCGGCCGAGATCGGCAGATTTTCGCCGCCACCGACCCAGGAGGCAACCTGCTGGCCGAGGCCGGCATTCTCCAACTGGGCCAGCAGGGTGGGCAGCCCACCGCCGGCCGCACCCTGCGCGCTGCCGAGCAACTGGGTCAGCATGCCGGGCAGGGCTGCGACGATTCCGCCGCTGCCTGCCAAGGTGCCTACGATCTGACTAAAGAAACCGCTCATCGCAAAACCCCTCGTGTTGCGGAAGCAGAATACGCCACATCGCCCGCCCCGGCCATCCATGCCCTCAAACTGTCGCAACTGCGTCATTGCACGGACTCATTCATGGCGCTTTCATGCGGCAGCGACCAACCGAGGCAGCCAGCCTCCGGCCGACGCCAACACAGGAGATACCTCATGCGCCTGAAGCAGATTGCCCTAGCCTCGCTCATCGGCGCCGCCATGGCGTTCCCCGCCTTTGCCCAGCCAGCCACCACCACGGTCCCAGCCAAGCCGTCAATGACCGCGCCTGCCACGATGGCGCCTGCTGCCACCGCCCCTGCCACGCCGGCTCCGGCGGCTGCTGTTGCCAAGCCGGCCAAGCCGGTGAAGCCGGTGCCGACCAACGTGAACGTGAACACGGCAACCCCCGCCGAGCTCGACGCCCTTCCCGGCATCGGCAAGGCCCGCACCGCCGCGATCATCAAGGGTCGTCCTTACAAGGCGGTCGACGAGATCGACACCAAGAAGATCATCCCGCACGCCGTCTACGAGAAGATCAAGGCGTCGCTGGTTATTTGAACCAACGGGCCAACCTCATCGCGGGGTTGGCCCACCCTTCACCAAGTATGCATCGCAGCCTAGTCTTGCGCTACGGCCATAGAGCCGGCGAGACGGGGGAGACTTCCATGGCCATGAGCTATGCCAGCGGCGCGTCGGCAAGGCCGCTTCTTGGCGAAACGATCGGACAAAGCTTTAACCGCACGGTGGCCCGGCAGCCTGATGCGTTGGCACTGGTCGTTCGCAGCCAGAACATCCGGCTGACATGGGCGGAACTCGCCGCACGGATCGAAACGTTCGCCGAGGGCCTGCTCGAACTGGGCCTGGAGCCTGGCGATCGTATCGGCATCTGGTCCCCCAACAACGCCGAATGGGTGATCACGCAGTTGGCCACCGCCAAGGCGGGGCTGGTGCTGGTCACCATTAACCCTGCCTATCGCGTCTCCGAGCTTGAATACGCCCTGGTCAAGGTGGGCTGCCGTGCGCTCGTCATCGCCAGCAACTTTAAAAGTAGCGACTATGCGGCGATGTTGCGCGCGCTGCTGCCGGAGATTGACACCGCCGCCCCTGGCCGGCTTGAGGCGGCCGCCGCGCCGGACCTGCGCATCGTGATCCAGATCGGTGTAGCCACCCTGGCCGGCGCGCTCAGCTTCGATGCGGTCAGCGCGATGGCGGCCGCCGCATCGGCGGAGCGGCTGAAGGTGCTGGGGGCATTGCTGCAGTTCGATGATCCCATCAACATCCAGTTCACCTCGGGCACCACCGGCGCGCCCAAGGGCGCCACGCTCACGCACCACAACATCCTCAACAACGGCTTCTTTATCGGCGAGACGATGGCCTACACCGAGGCCGATCGTGTCTGCATTCCGGTGCCGCTGTATCATTGCTTCGGCATGGTGATCGGCGTGCTCGCCTGCGTGACGCATGGCAGTGCCATGGTGTTTCCGGGCGAGGGGTTCGAGCCGCTGGCCACCTTGCAGGCCGTGGCGGAGGAGCGCTGTACCTCGCTGTATGGCGTGCCGACGATGTTCATCGCCCAGCTTGAACATCCGCGTTTTTCCGAATTCGACCTTTCCAGCCTGCGCACCGGCGTGATGGCCGGCACCACCTGCCCGATCGAGCTGATGCGCCAGGCGATGGCGCAGATGAACCTGCGCGACATCACAATCTGCTACGGCATGACCGAAACCAGCCCGGTCAGTTTCCAGACCACGCTCGACGACAGCGTCGAGCGTCGCGTGACGACGGTGGGCCGCGTGCACCCGCATCTGGAGGCCAAGGTGATCAATGCCGAGGGGCGCATCGTGGGGCATGGCGTCACCGGCGAACTCTGCACCCGTGGCTATTCCGTCATGTTGGGCTATTGGGGCGACGAGACCCGCACCCGCGACGCCATCGATGCCGCCGGCTGGATGCACACCGGCGACCTCGCCACGATGGACGCCCAGGGCTATTGCGCCATCGTCGGCCGTATAAAGGATCTGGTCATCCGTGGCGGCGAGAACATCTATCCGCGTGAGGTGGAGGAATATCTCTACCGCCACCCCGCCATTGCCGACGTGCAGGTGTTTGGCGTGGCCGACGCGAAGTATGGCGAGGAGCTGTGCGCCTGGGTACGGCTGCGCGAGGGCATGAAGCTGGACGATGAGGGCGTGCGGGCGTTCTGCCGCGGCCAGATCGCGCACTACAAGATCCCGCGGCATGTGCGCTTCGTGAACGAATTTCCCATGACGGTGACCGGCAAGATGCAGAAATTCCTGATGCGCGAGGCAATGGAGCGCGAGCTGGAAACGGGTCTCGGCGCTTGACCTGTAATGAAATCTCGCCCGGCCCGATTTTGCCAGCCGGCGCGCTGGACTGGCTATGCGGCGCCGCATTCCCGCTCTGGCTCGATTACGGCGTGGACTGGAAGGCCGGCGCGTTTCACGAGGAGCTCGATCCCGCCACGCTGGCGCCACGCGTTGCGTTTCGCCGGCTGCGGGTGGCGGCGCGGCAGGTGTATTCGTTCAGCCAGGCGGCAAGGCTTGGCGTTCCCCGCGCGGCGGATGCGGTGGCGCTCGGTCTGGATTTTCTGCGCCGCCACGCCCGTCAGGACGATGGCGGCTATGCGATGCGGTTCGATCTGTCGAATGCGCCGATCGATCTTACGCGCGACCTGTATGACCACGCCTTCGTGCTGCTGGCCCTGACCCATGCCGGGGAGCGCCAGGCGGTATCGACGCTGCTCGATTACATCGTGGCGTCCTTCACCCATGACCAGGGAGGGTTTCACGAGGCGGTGCCGATCTGTTTGCCGCGCCGGCAGAATCCGCATATGCATCTGCTCGAAGCGCTGCTGGCGGCAGGTGAGCGGTTCCGCGACATGCGGTATCTGGATCTGGCGGACGAGATCGTGGGTCTCTTTGCCAGCCGGTTTTTTCAGCTCGAAAGTAATGGGCTGGCTGAATTTTACGACAATGCGCTGCAACCGGAACGGCATGACGGGCAGTTCGTGATCGAGCCCGGGCATCACCACGAATGGGTCTGGCTGCTGTGCGAGCATCGGCGCCTCGCCGCACTTTTCGGCCGCTCTGCTCGCGATACGCACGCCGAGGCGGCGGGGCTTATGGCGTTCGCCGAGCGCTATGGCGTGCGTCCTGATGGCATCATCGCCGGCGAACTTTGGAGCGATGGCGAAATCCGGCAATCGGCAACCCGGGTCTGGCCCCACACCGAGCGGCTGAAGGCTGTGGCCCGCGTATCCCCCGGAAAGCGTGGTGCGGCTTTAAACGCGTTGTTCGGGTTCTTCGCAGGCGTTCGGCCGGGGTTGTGGCATGAGCGATGGGCCGGCGGGTTCATCCAAGGCGACGCCGCACCGGCCAGCACGCTTTATCACATCACATGTTCGATATTGGAGGTTCAACCCGATATCCAGGCTGGCTAAACCGCGTTCTTCGATGTGATGACCGATCGCAAGATAAGGAAAACAGATGTCGCGACCATTGCTCGCAGCCTTGTCAACAATCCTGCTCGCCGGCTGTTCGGTGATCGGCGTTCGCAGCGGCACAGAGGAGCCGAGATACCGGGTCGTCGATCATGTCGGCGACATCGAGATCCGGGAGTATGGCCCGCGGATCGCCGCTGAAACGACCATCGACGCGGATGAGACCGCCGCACGCAGCGTCGGTTTTCGACGGCTGGCCAGCTATATCTTCGGGGCCAACAAGGGCAATGCGAAAATCGCGATGACGGCGCCGGTGTCGCAGTCGCCCACCACCATCGCCATGACAGCGCCGGTTTCGCAAAGCCGGGACAGCGCTGGGCGTTGGGTGATCCGCTTCTATATGCCCGCCGACAGTACGATGGCGACGCTTCCCACCCCCAACGATTTCTCGGTGCGATTGATAGAGGTCGCGCCCGAAACCATGGGCGTGCTGCGCTTCACCGGATTCGCCGGGGCGGAAGCCGTGGCGGAGAGGCGCCAGGCGCTGTTAGCGTCGCTGCGAGATGGCACATGGAGCCCGAATGGCACGCCGACGACCTGGTTCTACGACCCGCCCTGGACGCTGCCTTTCCTGCGCCGCAACGAAGTGGCCGTTCCCGTTTCGCGTCGCTGATGCGAAGGGTGGACTGCGTCCACCCTTCGTTCCTGCCGCAGCGGATCGTCGGACACCGGAAAGTTCAGCATCAACGCGGGTTGGTATCAGTTGTCCGGGATCGATCGTGTCAGCAAAAGCCCCGCCGGATCGCTCCGGCGGGGCTTTTGTTACATCGGTGTCAGCATTACGCCGAGTAGTACATCTCGAACTCGACCGGATGCGGGGTGTGTTCGAAGCGGTACACCTCGGCCCATTTCAGCTCGATATAGCTCTCGATCTGCTCCTTGCTGAACACGTCGCCAGCGAGCAGGAAGTCGTGGTCGGCGGCGAGCGAGACCAGGGCCTCACGCAACGAACCGCATACGGTGGGGATGCCCTTCAGCTCTTCAGGGGGCAGGTCGTAGAGGTCCTTGTCCATCGGGTCGCCCGGATGGATCTTGTTGATGATCCCGTCCATGCCGGCCATCAGCAGGGCGGAGTAGGCCAGGTACGGATTGCCCGAGGCGTCAGGGAAGCGAACTTCCACGCGCTTGGCCCTGGGGTTGGTGGTGTAGGGGATGCGGCAAGAGGCGGAGCGGTTGCGGGCCGAGTAGGCCAGCAGCACGGGGGCCTCGAAGCCCGGGATCAGCCGCTTGTAGCTGTTCGTGCTGGGGTTGGTGAACGCGTTCACTGCCTTGGCGTGCTTGATGACGCCGCCGATGAAGTAGAGGCACATTTCGGACAGGTCAGCGTAGCCGTTGCCGGCAAACAGTGGGGTGCTGCCTTTCCAGATCGAGAAATGCGTGTGCATGCCCGAGCCGTTGTCGCCGTAGATCGGCTTCGGCATGAACGTGGCCGTCTTGCCATAGCTATGGGCCACGTTGTGGACGCAGTACTTATAAATCTGCATCTGATCGGCCATCGTCAGCAGACTGCCGTATTTGGTCCCCAGCTCGTGCTGGCTTTGCGCCACTTCGTGATGGTGCTTCTCGATCGGCAGGCCCATCTCGCCCATGGCGGAGAGCATCTCGGCGCGCAGGTCGCTCTCGGTATCGACAGGGGGGACCGGGAAGTAGCCGCCCTTCACGCCGGGGCGGTGGCCCATGTTGCCCTCGGGATAGTCTTTCATGTTGGCGCCAGGACCTTCGATCGAATCGATCTTGTAGGTACCGAAATTGCCGCCGGTGCCGAACTGCACGTTGTCGAAGATGAAGAATTCGGCTTCTGCGCCGACCGAGACGCTGTCGCCCACGCCGGTGGACTTCACATACGCGGTCGCCTTCTTGGCGGTGCTGCGCGGGTCGCGGGCGTAGGGCTGGCCGGTGGAGGGCTCATAGATGTCACAGAAGATGATCAGCGACGGCTTGGCCGAGAACGGGTCGAGCACCGCGGTGTCCGGATCCGGCATCAGGATCATGTCGCTCTCGTTGATCGCCTTCCAGCCGGCGATCGACGAGCCGTCGAACATGATGCCATCCTTGAAGGCCTCTTCGCCCATCGTGGAGACATGCTGCGAGGTGTGCTGCCATTTGCCGCGCGGATCGGTAAACCGCAGGTCGATGAACTCGACTCCGTGCTCCCTGATCAGCTCCAGAACCTTGTCGATCGCCTTGCCCGCGTCGGTGGCTTTCTTTGCCATACCCTATGTCCCTCGAAAACGTGCCGTGAGGATTGCTCAACGGCGCCAGGAAAGGAGCCGCCCTGAAGCGACTCCGGGAAACGATCAGGGCGACATGCCCGGACCGGAATTCTTGTGCGATTCAGCCGGAAAACCCTGCTAGATCGCGTCTTGACCGCGCTCGCCGGTGCGGATGCGTACCACTTCCTCGATGGTGCTGACGAAGATCTTGCCGTCGCCGATACGGCCGGTGCGCGCAGCGGTCATGATCGCCTCCACCGCGCGTTCCACCATATCGTCGTCGCAGACCACCTCGATCTTCACCTTGGGCAGGAAATCGACCACGTATTCGGCGCCGCGATACAGCTCCGTATGGCCTTTCTGGCGCCCGAAGCCCTTGGCCTCGACCACCGTGATCCCCTGAAGCCCCACCTCGTGCAATGCGTCCTTCACCTCGTCCAGCTTGAACGGTTTGATAACCGCCTCGATCTTTTTCATGTCCGTTCGAGCCTGGTCGTGCCAGGCGCCTCCCTGTTCCCAAGATACCGTTCATCCCGGTGGCGGGGCGTGCGGCGTAAAAGGGTTGCATGCCGCGTGCCATACCGCAATCCGGCTTGGACTGCGGGCGAAGCCTGCCGCAACGCTCCCGTAATAGGCGGAACTTGCACCGTTTTTCAGCATGCGCATCCCGTCCAGGGGCAGAACGAATTGCCTGCGTTGAATGCAGCCCTTATCGCGGCCATAGTACAGTGTCAGAAAATAGCAGGACGCGCCGGATGAAGACGCCCAACACGCTGCTCGCCAACGCGGGTACGACCATTTTCACCGTCATGTCGGCGCTGGCCAGCCAGCACCAGTCGATCAATCTCGGGCAAGGCTTCCCGGACACCGAGGGACCTGAAGATGTGGT
>JAYTHH010000026.1:0-7301 GCA_043732745.1 Rhodospirillales bacterium | reverse complement strand
TGGGGTCCTTGATCTGGCTCCACAGCTTGCCATCGGAGAACGTGCCGGCGCCGCCCTCGCCAAACTGGACGTTGCTGGCGGGGTCCAGCACGCCGCGGCGCCACAGGCCCCAGGTGTCCTGGGTGCGCTTTCGCACCACCCGGCCGCGTTCGAGGACGATAGGCCGAAACCCCATGCGCGCCAGCATCAGCGCCGCCATCAGCCCGCACGGCCCGGTGCCGATGACGATCGGACGCCGAGTGAACCCATCCGGCGCATGCGTCACGGGATGATAGGTGCTGTCCGGCGTGCGGCTTATGCCTGGCTTTGCCGCCAACCGATCCTGCGCGGCGGCGTCGGACAACGTCACGTCTATCGTATAGGTGAGGAAGATCGCCGGCTTTTTGCGCGCATCGACTGAACGGCGGGCCACGCTGAAATCAGCCAGGCTCACAGCGTCGTCTCCCAACCGCGCGCGCACGGCACAGTCCAACGCCGCCGCGTCATGGTCGAGCGGCAGGCGGATTTCGGTGAGGCGGAGCTGTGGTTGCAGCGAACAGAGCGTCATCGGCATGGTGTACACCGCATCGCCGGCCGTTACAGCCCCTGGGCCGTTACAACCCTTGGGCCACGGACTTCACCCCGGCCAGCGCCTCGGCGGGTAACAGGCGGCCGGTCAGCGATGGGCTGACGCGGGCGGCGTGCACGATGCTGTCCTGGCCGATCACATAGCCGGCCGGAATCGGCAGGCGCCAGTCGCCGGTGCCATTCATGCGCGGCAGGTCGTGGCCGAGCTTAAGATAGATCTTCTGCAGCGCCGGCTCCGGCTCCCACACCAGCCCATATTCGGTCGCCACCTTCAGCGATGTGTCCGACAGCATTTGGTAGCGCAGGAATTCGCGGTCCACCGCGGCTTTAACGTTCTGCACGGTGGCCGGCGAGATCGCCACCAGCGACGCCCCCTCTCGCTCCAGGGCCGCGCGCACGCGGTCGAAGGCGCGCAGGGTGATGGCGCAGAACGGGCACCAACCGCCGCGAACGAATAGCACCACGGCCGGCCCGCGGGTCAGTGCCACAGACAGTGAAAAATTCTTGTCGTGCTGGTCGCGCAAAGTGAAGTCAGGCGCCACGTCGCCCAGCTTGATGGCTCGGTCGGCTATTCCTGACTCCGCCAGCCTAGTATGGCTGTCGCGAATGATAGCGCCCGTCTGCGGATCAACGCGATCCATCAGACTGTTCATGAAGGCATCCAACTCCTTCGTAAGGCTGTCCATCTCACCGGTCCTACAACGTGTTTAGGTCATCCTGTAAGTATATGGCCCATAGCATCAACGTTGTTAATCATCCCGTTCTGGATGACATTCATGTTCCAATCGTTGGAACCAGACGCATGGATATGCTGGCGGCGCTGCGCATCTTCACCCGGATCGCTGAAACTGGAAGCTTTTCTTCGGTGGCGCGCGAGATGGGCGCCACCCAGCCAGCGGTGTCGCGCCAGATCGCCGCGCTGGAGGCACATCTGGGGGCTCGTTTGTTCCAGCGCAGCACGCGCAGCCTGACATTGACCGAGGACGGCCGCGATCTGATGTCGCATGCGCGCGCGGTGATCGATGCGGTGGAGGCGACCGAGGCTGCGATCGGGCGAAGGCGGGTGTCGCCGGCGGGCCTTGTAAGGCTGGGGTGCCCTGGCGTGTTCGGCCGCCTCTATGTGGCGCCACGGTTGCATCTGCTGCTGGCGCGCTATCCGGAGATGTTGGTCGATCTGTCGATGTCCGACCAGGTCGTGGACATGGTGCAGGAGGGGCTGGACCTGTCGATCCGCGTGGGCGAGGTGCAGGATGCGAACCTGGTGGCAAGGCGTATCGGCTCTACCACCGCCATCGCCGTGGCCAGCGAAGCGTATCTGGCGCGCGCTGGCGAACCGCTGCATCCAACCGATCTGGCGCGGCACGAATGCATCATCTTCAGCCGCATCCCGCAGCCGGAGACGTGGAACTTCGAAGGCGTGGATGGCAAGTTCGCGGTGCCGGTGGCGGGACGGCTGCGCACCAACGACATCGAGGCAGTGATCGAGGCGGCAATGTCCGGCATGGGCGTGGCGCTGGTACCAGTTTGGATGATGCGCGACGAGATGATGCCATCCAGACTGCAGCAAATCCTGCAGGCCTGGCGTCCGCCCCGGCGACCGATTTCGGTGGTCTATCCCTCGCGGCGGTTCCTCGCCCCCCGCACTCGCGCGGTGATCGATTTTCTGGTTGATGAGTTCCGGCTTGATCCGATGATCTCGTCATACGGCGAAACCTGACGCAGCGTTAAGCCGATGTTCATGTTTCGGGCGCAGATTCGCTTTGCAACAGGGACGCACAGACCGATACTCGAGCTATGAACGCCTTGGCCCCTCCCCGCGCCCGACTGTCCATCGAGGTGGTGCACGACCTCGTATGTCCGTGGTGTTATCTGGGCCTGCGCCGCCTTCTGCGCACCTTGCGGACGCGGCCGGATATTGTTTTCGACCTGGTATGGCGGCCGTTTCTGCTGAACCCGGACATGCCGCGCGCTGGTATGGCGCGGACAGATTACGTGGTGCGCAAATTCGGGGGCGAGGAACGCGCGCGCCGCCTGTACGGCTCGATCGCCGAGATCGGCCGCGCCGAGGGCGTGATGTTCCGCTTCGAACGCATCCGCCGCACACCGTCCTCGATCGACGCGCACAGGATGGTGCGCTGGGCACAGGAGGCAGGGCGTGGGACTGAGATGGTGGAGGCGCTGTTTTCGGCGCATTTCACTGATGGACGGGATATCGGGGACACCCAGGTGCTGATGGCCGTTGCGGCGTGCTGCGGGATGGACCCGTCCGCGGCGCAGGCCTTCTTGTTCACCGACCAGCAGACCGATGCCGTCCATGCCGAGAATCTGCGGGCACACCGCCTGGGCATCAACGGCGTGCCTTGCTTCGTGGTCGGCGGCCGGCATGCGATCGCCGGCGCACAGGAGCCGGAGGTGATCGAGCGTCTGCTCGACGTGGCCGTGGTGGACTGCGAAGACGCCTGATGGCATCAAGAGCATTATCCGATCAATCGGGTTCATCCGATCGGATAAAGATGCTCGATAAAACAGATGACTAGGGGTTTTCTTGGATTCCAATCGATCAAAAAAGGCTCTAGCGGTCTGGTGATCCTGAACGGCTTCGGGCGCAGCCTGGGCGACAGCCTGATCGGCCTGCAGGCGTTGCGCGTGGCGCAGACGATGGCCGACATGCCGATCCCCCTGCTGGTGCGGCGGCAGTACGGGCGCGCACTGGTCGACCAACTCTACACCTACGCCGCCGATTTCGCGCAGGTGCAGATCATCGCCGACACCGACGCGGACGACGCGCCGACGGGCTGCACACGCGTGATCGACCTACGCGATTTTGCCTTCGATCCGGATTTCCGCGGCGTGGCAATGATCGATTTCTTCCTGGAGCGGCTGGGGCTCGACGCCCATGCCGTGCCTGCCCATGACAAGCGCAACACCTGGCTGTCGCCGCGGATGCAGCCCCGGCGCCCGGCGGGGCTGCCCGCCAGATATGTGTTGGTCTGCCCCGGCAGCTCGATGCCGTTGCGTGACATGCCGCCAGCAGTGCACGCGGCGGTCCTGGAACGGTTGCTGGCGCAAGGCCGCAATGTGGTGACGCAGGGGGTCTCCGCCATCGCCGGCGTGATCGCCATGCCGCAGGCCGCCCGGATCGAAGACCTATGCGGCCTGGTGGCGGGGGCGTCGGCCATCGTGTCCACCGACACCGCAATGGTCCATCTCGCCGACGCATTCGACGTGCCCTGCCTCGCGGTGTTCATCACGCATCGGCCGCACTGGCGCATGCGGGACTATCCGGGCTGCACCGCCATCCATCTGCCGGTGCCGGGCTTCCCGGAAGCACTGGAATTTGCCCGGGACTTCAGTGACATCCAGGAAGCCGTCAAAGCCTGGCACCAAGCCCTTCCGGAGATCCTGAACAACCTGTCCAAGTAGGGTGGATAAAATCCACCATTCCCCGACGAATCATACCAAACCGCCGCCGGCCAGCCCGGCGCGCGATACCGCCATCACCCGCGCAAAAACCCCGCCCCGTCGAGCATATTCCAGCGCGGCCCGGCGTTGAGCTTTTCAATGCCGCGGCTGGTGACCGACATCAGCACGCCGCCATCGTACAACGGCACCAGATGCTCGATACAACCCGAACGCTCCAACTGGCGAAGCGCATCGGTTACCCGCCTGGGGTCGGTGTCCAGCCTGGCGCGGCACAATGCGGCACACAGATCAGCCTGGCGGCGCTTGCTGCGCATCGCCATCGCGGCCAGCGCCTGCAGCAGCTCGTCGGCGAACAACGCCACCGGCTGATCGGTCGCGTCGTCAGACAACGTATTGTGGGACAACGCATCATCTGGCCCGATCACGCCGAGATCGATCTCCGCCAGGGTATCCGCGGCCTTATGCTGGGCTGTCGCGGGCTCCATCTCCATCACGTCCTGTCGCATCGCCTACCCCTCCCTGTTCGAAACCTCGTCGTCGGGCGGGACAGTCACCCGCGTGCCGACGTCAGAAACGCGCAATCGTCACCGGAGTGTGACCGGACCGAGCCAAGCCGCTCGCCCGGCGTCGCACCCCTATGACATTCATGCGACACGTGCATTTGAGTGTTTGACGGAGGGCGGACCTAGTCAGGAAAGATACCTAAAGCGCAAAACCGCGACAAAGTGGAACGCAGTGCGATTATTGGAACATGCTACTGATGATACCAACCCACCTTGAGGTTCACACATGAAGCATGTGTCAACGGCGGCTTGGCATGAGTCATATTTGGCGCGCCGCCGCCGGCCAGCCCAGCGCACGATAGACTATTCGAGGCCGAACCCCGCGGTGATGGCCGTCCGCACCGCCTCTGCCAGACTTCTGCAGCCCAGCTTTTCCATCAGATTGGCACGATGGATCTCCACCGTGCGCGGGCTGATTCCTAGCTCGTGGGCGATTACCTTGTTCGGCCGCCCCACCACCAAGCGTTGCAGCACGTCGCGCTCGCGCGGCGTAAGGGCTGCGATGCGCGTCTGGGCGGCCTGGGTGGTGGCGTCGCTCTGGCGCACGTCGCCGGTGCGGATCAGGGCACCCCTGATGGCCTTGAGAACGTCGTCCTCGGAATACGGCTTCTCGATGAAATCCAGCGCGCCAGCCTTCATCGCGCGCACCGCCAGGCCGACATCGGCGTGCCCAGTCACCACCACCACCGGCAGCTTGCAGCCGAGGCGGACGAGCTCGGCCTGCAGCTCCAGCCCATCCATCCCGGGCATGCGGATATCGATCACGAGGCAGCCGGGGCGCAGGCTGTCCAACCGGGCCAGCACCGCCTCGGCGGAGGCGTGCATCTCCGCCTCGAGTCCGAACGAGACCAGCAGCAACGCCAGAGATCGGCGCACGGCTTCGTCGTCATCGACGATGTGGACCACCATGCCGGCAGGGATCGGCACGAGATCGGGCGGTGACGCGACGCCAGCGATGGCATGGGATGCAGCGCCGGCAATGCCGTGGGAGGGAATCTGGGTTGGGGCAGGCGCGTGGTTCATGAGAACGCTCCACTTGAGATCAATGCAGGAAGGGATATGCGAAAACGCATGCCGCCACGGGTGTTCGGCTGCGCCGTGAGGCTGCCGCCGTGGCCTTCGATGATGGTGCGGCAGATTGCGAGGCCGATCCCCATGCCGGACTGCTTGCTGCTGACGAACGGCTCGAATAGCCGCTCGGCGATACCAGGCACCAGGCCCGGCCCGTTGTCGCGCACGTCGATCAGCATGCTGCCATCCATGTCCCGGTGGCCCTGCACCACCACCTCTCCCTCGCCTGCCACGCCTGGATCCCCCGACAGGATCGCCTCGGCAGCATTTCGGATGAGGTTCAGCAGGACCTGCTGGATCTGGGTGCGGTCGACCAGCATCACGCCGGCATCGGCCTCGATGTCGTGACGCAGCGTGATGCCCTCGGCGATGCCGTCGCTGCGGGCGAGATCGCAGGCCTCAAGCAGCAGATCGCCGACATTCTCCATCTGCAGCTCCACCTCACCGCGTTCGACGAAGTCGCGCAGTCTTCGCACGATGGCGCCGGCGCGCAGCAGTTGCTGGGCAGCGTCGCTGACGGCGCTGCGGGCCAGCGGGAACACCTGGCCGTCGCCCTGGGCAGCGCGGTCGAGCAGTCGTCCACCGGCGTTGAGGTAGTTGGTGGCGGCGGCCAAAGGCTGGTTCAACTCGTGCGCCAGACCGCTGGCCATGGCGCCCATCGCGCTCAGCCTTGTGGCGCGAAGCAGATCAGCCTGGATGGAGCGCAACCTGGCATCGGCCAGGCGCTGCTCGGTGATGTCGCGGCTGACCGAGACGATGCCCACCACGTGGCCGGTGGCGTCCTTCCAGGGTGCCACCGTCATCGAGACCCACAAAGTCTTGCCCGAATCCTTCTGGATGTAGGGCTGCTCGAAGACGGTGGTGCGGCCGGTGGCCAGCACCAGCCGATCGGCGGCATCGATGCGTCGCGCGATTTCGGGGGGGAACAGGTCGATCGCGGTGCGGCCCAACACCTGCCATTCGGCGCAGGATTCTGGCCCGGCGTTCAGCCCGGCCCGGTTGACCAGCACGTAGCGCAGCTCAAGATCCTTCACATGGATCCATTCAGCGGTGCCATTGACCACCGAGACCAGCAGCTCGTGGCCGGTGCGCGCCTCGCGCAGCGCCATTCGCTCGGCGGCGGCCCGGCGCCGCAGCACGGCGTCGGCGCGGATCATGCCCTGGCGGAGATCCTCGAATTCAACGATTTCAGACGGCGCCATGATGGCCTCCGCGCGCTTGCTGCCGGTGGCCACGTTGCGCACCAGGTCGGTCAAGGCGCGCAGCTTGCGGCTCAACCTGGCGGACACCAGAAACATCACGGCCACGGCGACGCAGGTGGCGATGACGATGGCGGCGATGCACAGGGCATTAAGGTCGGCCTGGATGTCGACCGACGCGGCACGCTCGGCGCTGTAGAACACCCGCCAGCCGGGCGCCCGGACCAGCGCGCTGGACACAGTGATATCCCCGCGCTGCGGCGCGCTGTCCTGTAAGCCGCGCTGCGGCGCGTGGAACTGGCCCACGAGGCGCGCCACGTCGCGGGTGGACGCAGCGACGCGGCCGCTTGGGTCGACCAGCACCGCGAAGCCGCCGGGCTGATAGTGATAGCGCCGGAGTGCCGCGATCAGCCGGTCCGATGGCAGCATCACCTCGATCGTGGCGATCGCCACGCCCTGGCGCAGCACCGGCACCACC
>JAYTHH010000025.1:0-20324 GCA_043732745.1 Rhodospirillales bacterium | reverse complement strand
AGAGTTCAAGCAAGATGGGAATCCCCAGAGAGTCAGACTCTTCCGGGATTGGTATTATTCTATGAAATTTACATGTCGGCTATTCGTCTCAATTCCGCTCATGGCATTCGCTCATTCGCCCGCCGTGGCTGGCAACCCGATCTGCCGCTTTCCGGTGGAGATGTTCAAAGCAGCATCCGGGTCGGTGCTCCCGAACATCGAGAACGGCGAAAGCTTGGTTATCAAATGCTGGGACCACGCCCGCTTCGGCGCGGTGCCGCTTGGTGAGAAAATTACCATCGACGCATTAACCCCGAAGCCGGAACGCGGTGATCTCGTTGCATTCTACACGAATGATCGGTCGACTTATCTGAAACGCGTGGTCGGTCTTCCCGGTGACCTGGTCAGCATCAAGAATGGGGTTCTTCTGCTGAATGGAGAGGCCGTGAAGCAGGTTCGTGCCGGAAGCTTCATGTTGATCGAGAACGGCGGCCAATCTGAATATAAGCGTTTCACAGAAACGATGCTAAGCGGAAAATCCTATGACATCATCACGGCGGGTCATACATCGTCGTTCGTTGCCACGGGCCCGGTGCCACCAGACCATCTTTTTGTCCTCGGTGATAACAGGGACAACTCATTGGACAGTTGCATGCCCGACAAGATCGGCTTCGTGAGCGTGAAGGCGCTGATTGGCTACCAGGTCACCGAATAGCTGATCAGGAAAGCGTCGGATCAAGCCGATCGCGCAGCCAGTCTCCCACTAGGCTCACGCACAACGTCGTCATCACGATCACCACGCTCGGCGCCAGCAGGATCCACGGCGCCCGCGTTAGATACTCACGGCCATAGCCCACCATGGTGCCAAGCGATGTCATCGGCGGCTGCACGCCTAGTCCCAGAAAGGACAGCCCGCTTTCCAGCAACACGATTTCAGGGAACGACAACGTCGCCGATACGATCAGGGTCGAGGCGATATTGGGCAGAACGTGGCCCAGATAGATCCGCATTGGCCGCGCGCCCAACTGCCGAACCGCCGCCGCATAGCCTTGCGCATTGGCTGCGATCGCCAGGCCGCGGGAGATGCGGGCGTGACGCTCCCAGCCGTACAATCCCATCAGGACAATGAACAGGCCAAGCGCGTTGCCGAAGAACGCCAGCACCGAGAGTGCCAGGATCAGGAACGGCATGCTGGCCTGGAAGTCGATGAGCATCAGGACGAACTGCTCAACCCAGCCGCGAAAATGTGCGGCCAGGAAGCCCAGGGTCGTGCCCAGGACGGCGGCGATCACCGTGGCCCCCATGGCGATCATCAGGCTGATGCGAATGGACACGATCAGTCGGGACGCCACGTCCCGCCCCAACTCGTCGGTCCCCAGCACATGTTTCATCGTGCCGCCGAAGCCCACCGGCGGCGTCAGCCGCGCCCGTAAATCCATCGCGGTGATGCCGTAAGGCCTGATCCACTCGGCGAGCAACGCGAACAGGATCATGCCGGCAATCCAGGCGATGGCGATCACCACCAGGGGCGACATCTGCCGCCGGCGTTTTGCGGGCGCCGCGACGGGAAGAGGAATTGCAGTGGCCGACATCTCAATGTGCTCCCGCGCCGGCACGCAGCCTTGGATCGAGCACGCCGTATAGCAGATCCACGATCAGATTGGACGTCACCATTGTGGTCGCCACCAGCAGGAGAATGCACTGCACAACGGCAAGGTCGCGGTTGGACACCGCCACCACCAGAAGGCGCCCCACGCCGGGCCAACTGAACACGCTCTCCACCACCACGGCACCGGAGATCAGGCTGCCCACCATGAAGCCGATGATGGTTACGGTGGGAATGGCGGCATTCGGCAACGCATGGCCGCGCACCACTATCCGCCACGGCACGCCCTTGGCGGACGCGGTGCGGATATAGGGTTGGCCCAGAACCTCCAGCATCGCAGACCGCGTGAACCGCGCCAGCACCCCGGCACCGCCGAAGCCCAGGGTGATCACCGGCAGGATCATCGAGCGCCAACTTTCTTGCCCGCCCGAAGGCAGCCAGCCCAACTGCACGGAGAACAGCAGCACCAGCAGCAGGCCGAGTACAAAACTCGGCACGGTGAAGCCGGCCACCGCGGCGGCCATCACCAGCCGATCGGTGGTGGAATTGCGATGCAGCGCCGCGTAGATGCCGGCGGGAATGCCCACGCCCACCTTCAGCAGCAAAGCCGGGATCGTGAGAAGCAAGGTCGCTGGAATCCGCTCCGCCACCAGATCGATCGCCGGCCGCCCGTCGCGAAACGACTGGCCGAGCTCGCCGTGGAAGATGGCGCCAAAATAGCTAAAATACTGAATCCAGATCGGCTGATCCAAGCCCCAGGCATGACGGAACGCCTCGATCGCCTCCATCGGCGCCTCCGGGCTCATGATGATCAACGCCGGATCCCCGGACATCCGCAGCACCACGAAGGCGAACGTCACCACCAGCACGATGGTGAACGCGGCACGCGCCAGCCGAAGGGCGAGAAAGCGCAGCATCAGGCGCGCCAGGCCGCTTTGGAGAAGTCCATGAAGAACGACGGCGGCGCGCGCCACGGCGAATTCTTCCGCTGCCCGGTGAACACGGCGTTCTGGTGAAGCACGATATAGGCGGGATCATCGCGTTCACAGATCTGCAGCATCCGCGCGAACGCCGCCTTGCGCCTGGCCATATCCGTGCTGGTCTCCAGCGCCACCGACAACGTGTTCATCTCGGCGTTGGTCCATTCGCCGTTCGTCTGCTGCGCGCCGTTCGGCCCGTGCTGGTTGACGATGGAAGACACGGGATCGTCGAACACCGCCGAATTCGACCAGTCGCGCACCCCGCGCGGGCCGGCCTTGTCCAGCACCTGGCCCCAGTTCTCCTTGATCTCCAGCCGAACGTTGAGCCCTACCTGCTTCCAGAACTCCACCAGCACCTGCGCGGTAGCGTTCTCGGCGGTATAGTAGTTGTTCCGCGCCCGATAGACGATCTCGTCGCCCTTGTAGCCCGCCTGCTTCAGCAGCGCCTGGGCCCGTGCCGGGTCAAATTTCGGCACCGCCCAGCCTTGGACGAACATGTCGCCATAGAATTCCCATTGCAGCCCGGCCGGCACTTTCGCCCGGCCCGCCCACAGCGCGTCCACAATTGCTTGGCCATCCACCGCATGCGCCATCGCCAGCCGCACCAGCGGGTTCGCCAATTGCGGATGGTGTTTATCGAATGCCACGATGCGGTGGTTCAGCACGAGCCCGCCTTGCACCGAAAGCTTCGGATCACCCTCGATCTGGCTGATCTGATCTGGAGGAATATCGCAGGCGAAATCGAATTCGCCCGATTGTAGCCCGGCAATGCGCGAGGCGGCTTCGGGCACTTCCAGGAAGCGCACCGACTTCACTGGGGGACGACCGCCCCAATAGTCCTCATGCGCATCCAGGATCAACGAGCTGTCCGGCTTGAATTCCCGCAGCTTGTAAGGCCCGGTGCCGACCGGCTTCTTTGAATTGGCCGCCCAGTCGCCCTGTTCCAGCCAGGCGCGCTTGGAGACGATCTCGCTGCCCCCTGCGCAAAGTCGGCCCTCCATCGTCACATCAGGCGTGGTGTTGATGAACCGCACGGTGTGCTTGTCCACAACCTCCACCCGCGCCAAGGCCGGCCAATGCCGCTTGGCGATCGGCGGAATATCGGTGGGCAACGTACTGCCGAACATGTGTTCCGGCCCGAAGCTGAATGCCACGTCCTCGGCCGTCATCTCGTTGCCGTTGTGCAATTTTACACCCGGGCGCAGCGCCAGCTCCACCGTCGTGTCGCTCAGCCGCTTCCAACTCGTGGCCAGCCCGGGCACGCGTTGCAGTTTGCCCTGCTGGTTGCGCGCGATCGGCGTCTCCAGAATTGACTGCACCCAGCGTTCAGACACGTTGGAGCTCTGCTCGCGCAACGGCTCCAGCACGCCGGTGTTGCTGATCTTCTGCACGGCCACGGTGATGGCAGGCCGCTGATCCGTCTGTCCGATGGCGAAGCGCGGCAGGGAGACGGCGGCGGCGGCAAGGGCGGTGCGACGGGAGATGTTCATCAGGCTGCAATCCTGGTTTCTGAATCGGCAAGATGACAGGCGACAACCCGCCCATCAGGGAAATGGCGAAGGGCTGGAATCTCCGTCCGGCAGCGCGCAATGGCCACTGGGCACCGTGGATGAAACGCGCAGCCGGTGGGGCGGTCGGCCGGGTTCGGTGGATCGCCGGTCAGTACGATCCGAGACATGCGACGCGGCCCCGGCACCGGAATGGCCGATACCAGCGCGCGCGTGTAGGGGTGGACGGGGTCGGCAAACAGCGCGTCGGGATCGCCCTGTTCCACGATGCGGCCGAGATACATCACCGCCACCACATGGCTCACCTGGCGCACCACCTTCAGGTCGTGGCTGATGAACACCATGGCGATGCCGCGCGCCGCCTGCAGGTCGGTCAGCATATTCACCACCTGCGCCTGGATCGAAACATCGAGGGCAGAAACAGGCTCGTCGCACACCAGCAGGCTGGGATTGGTGGCCAAGGCGCGGGCCAGCACCGCGCGCTGGCGCTGGCCGCCGGACAGCTCATGCGGATGGCGCGTGCCATGATCGGCGCGCAGCCCAACATCCAGCAGCAAAGCAGCGACCCGCGAAGCGCGCTCCGCCTTGTCGCCAATGCGGTGGATCTCCAGCGGCTCCTCGATCTGCCGCGCGATCGTCAGGCGCCGGTCCATGGCGCCCAGCGGATCCTGAAACACCAGTTGCATCTTCGCCCGCATCGCCCGCCAGTCTGGGGTACTCGGCGCCGGCATGGCCTGGCCTTCAAAACTCACACTGCCCTCGCTCGGCCGTTCCAGCCCCAGCGCCAGCCGCCCGGTGGTGGACTTGCCGCAGCCGCTTTCGCCCACGATGCCCAAGGTCTGGCCAGGCTCGACATCGAACGAAATCCCGTCCACCGCCCGAACATCCAGGCGGCCCCCGAACAGGCCACGCCGCGTGGTGTAGATCCGCGCCGCATCGCGCACGCTCAGCAGGCTCATGCGAACACGCCCTCGCGCGCACGTATATTGATGCAGGCCGCTTCGTGATCGTCTTCCACGCGCAGCAGCGGCGGTTGCAGGGCGCAGGCCGGCGTCGCGCGATCGCAGCGCGGTGCGAAGGCGCAGCCTGGCGGCAGGTTCCATGGCTCCGGCACCCCGCCGGGAATGGCGGACAGCCGACGGTGCGGCCCCACCATATCCGGCAAGGCCCCCAGCAGACCTTGCGTGTAGGGGTGCGCGGAATGGGCGAAAATCTGGTCGGACGTCCCCTGTTCCACGATGCGCCCGGCATACATCACGCACACCCGGCTGCACATGTCCGCGACCACGCCGAGATCGTGGCTGATCAGCACTAGCGCCATGCCGGTCTCACGCTGCAACCGGCGCAGCAGATCGAGAATCTGCGCCTGGATGGTGGCGTCCAGCGCCGTGGTCGGCTCATCCGCCACCAGCAGTTCCGGCTGCCCGGCCAACGCCATGGCGATCATCACACGCTGGTTCTGCCCGCCGGACATCTCGTGCGGATAAACGTCGATCCGCCGCGCCGGGTCGGGGATGCCCACCTGTTCGAACAGCCGACGCGTCTCGGCCCGCGCCGTCTTGTCATCCATGCCGCGATGCAGCTTCAGCGCCTCGGCCACCTGCCTGCCCACACGCTGCACCGGGTTCAGCGCACTTGCGGGGTCCTGGAAGATCATGGCCACACGGCCGCCGCGCACATCGTCCAGCGTGCCGGGGGCAGCGCCGAGCAATTCACGCCCTTCCAGCCGCACGGAGCCTGCAACCTTGGCCGTGTCGGGCAGCAGGCCAAGGGCCGCCAACCAGGTCACGGATTTGCCGCAGCCGCTCTCACCCACAAGCCCCAACGCCTCGCCGCGGCCAATGTCGAGATCGATGCCGCGCAAGGCCGGCACGCCGTTGAATCGCACATCGAGGCCGCGGATGCTGACGAGTGGTTCAGGCACGGATTCCAGCCCCCCAGTTGCTCGCCCGAAAGTCCATCACGAAGCTGGGCGCCGCGCGCCAACGGATATCTTTCCGTTTGGCGGTGAACGAGCCGTTCTGATGCAATACAGTATAGGCTGGATCCTCGCGCTCGGCGATCTCCAGCAAACGCCGGAAAATCCGCTTGCGCAGATCGCGGTCCACGCTGGTCTGGATCTGCACGCACAACTGGTCGAACTCCGCATTGCGCCACTCGCCGGCGGCCTGGGCGGACCCGTTCGGGCCGAAGGTCGTCACGAACCCGCCGGTCGGATCGTTGAACGCAGCCCCCGAAGACCAGTCCCGCACGCCGCGCGGCTTGGAGCGGTCGCGGATCTGCGTCCAGTTCTCCTTCATCTCGATCTCGACGTTCAGCCCCACCTGCTTCCACATCTCCACCAGGATCTGCGAGGTCGCCACTTGGTTGGTGTAGTAGTTGTTGAGCAGCCGGTACGGTATCGCGTCGCCCTTGTAGCCGGAAGCCTCCAGAAGCGCGCGGGACTTCGCGGGGTCGAACTCGGGCACTCGCCAATCGGCGATCAGCATGTTGCCGTAATAGTCGAACTGGTTGCCCGGCGGCACCACGGTGCGGCCGGCCCACAGCGCCTCGATGATCGCATTGCGGTCGATGGCATGCGCAAACGCCAGCCGCACGCGAGGATCGGCCAGTTGCGCGTTGGTCTTGTCGAAATCGGTGAGCCGGTTGTTCAGGATCGGCCCGCCAACCACTTCGAACCCGGCATTGCGCTCCACGCTGGCGATCTGGTCGGGCGGGATGTCGCAGGCGAACTGATAGTCGCCGCTCAGCAGGCCGTTGATGCGGCTGGACACCTCGGGCACCGCCTTGATGCGCAACGTCTTGATCGGTGGTCGGCCGCCCCAGTATTCGTCATGCGCGTCGAGGATAAGGATGTCGTCCGGCCGGAATTCGCGCACCCGATACGGCCCGGTGCCCACCGGCTTGCGCGCATAATCCAGCCAGCTCGCCGCCTCATCAAACCCGCGGCGCGACGTGATCTCGCTGCCGGTGGCGGCGATCCGCCCCTCCAACGTCACGTCCGGCGTGGCGTTGACGAAGCGCACGGTGCGGCTATCCCGGATCTCCACGCCCCGCAGCGCTGGGAACGACCGCCGCGCCACCGGCGGGATCTCCGGCGGCAACGCCCTGGAACCAACGCCGATCAGATACTGCGACGACATCGGCAGGCTGACGCCGTTTTCCGGCTTGCTGTCGCCGAACATCTGGCTGCCGGAGAAGGCGAACGCCACGTCCTCCACCGTCAGCATGTCGCCATTGTGGAATTTCACCCCTTCACGCAGCGTGAATTCCACCGTCACGTCATCGATCCGCTTCCACGATGTCGCAAGCCCCGGCACCTGCTTGATGCCATCGAACCAGTCCAGATCGATCAGCCGCTCAGTGACCAGCGAGCTGGTGCGCTCGCCCACGTTGGACTGCTCGCGCAGCAGGTTCAGCGTGTTGGTGGTGGCGATGGTCTGCACCGCCACCGTCACGGTTGGGCGGTTGTCCGCCTGGGCGATCGACACCCGGGGCAGAATGGCGGAGCCGGCGAAGCTGCCGAGGGCGCGGCGGGTCAGCATGGCATCAACCCCAGTTGTTGGCGCGGAAATCTATGGCGAAGGTCGGTGCCGCCTTCCACTTGATGTCTTTCCGCTTGGCGGTGAACGTCGCGTTTTGGTGCAGCACCGTATAGGCGGGGTCTTCGCGCTCGCAGATCTCCAGCAGGCGGGCGAAGGTCTTCTTCCGAAGGGCACGATCGGTGCTGGTCTCCATCACCGTCGACAACTGGTTCACCTCGGCGTTGGTCCACTCGCCGCGCTGCTGCTGCTCGCCGTTCGGGCCGTGCTGGGCCACGATCGAGGACACCGGATCGTTGAACGTGGCGGAGTTCGACCAGTCGCGCACCGCCCGGTCCGACGTCTTCTCGAAGACCTGGCTCCAGTTTTCCTTCATCTGGATCTGCACGTTCAGCCCGGCCTGCTGCCACATCTCGACCAGCACCTGCCCGGTGGCGGTCTGGTTGGTGTAGTAGTTGTTCTGCAGGCGATACTCGATCGGATCGCCCTTGTAGCCGGATGCTTTGATCAGTTCACGGGCGCGGGCGATATCAAATTCCGGCACCGTCCAGCCGGAAATGAACATCGTATCGTAGAATGGCCATTGCAGACCGGCGGGGATGACGGTGCGGCCGGCCCAAAGGCTGTCCACGATCGCCTTGCGGTCGATCGCATGCGCCATCGCCAGGCGCAGACGCGGATCGCGCAACATGTTGTTCTTGTCAAACGCCATGATGCGATGGTTCGGAATGGTGCCGCCCTGCACCTCGAAGGCGGCATTGCGCTCGATCGAACTGATCTGGTCGGGCGGCGTGTCGCACGCGAACTGGAATTCACCAGAGAGCAGTCCGTTGATGCGCGACGACACCTCCGGCACCTCCACCAGGCGCAGCGTCTTGATTGGCGGGCGACCGCCCCAGTATTCATCATGCGCATCGAGAATGAGCATGCTGTCCGGCCGCAGTTCGCGCACCTTGTAGGGGCCGGTGCCAACGGGTTTGCGCGAGTATTCCAGCCAGGACGCGGCTTCGTTATAGCCACGCCGGCTAATGATCTCGCCGCCGGTGGCGGACAGGCGGCCTTCCAACGTTACGTCCGGCGTCGCGTTGACAAAACGGACGGTGTATTTGTCCACAATCTCCACTCGGTCCAGCGCCGGAAACAGCCGGCGCGCCACCGGCGGCACTTCCGCCGGCAGTTCCTTGGACTTGAAGATGGTCTGGAACACGCTGCTCAACGCCAGAGTCTGGCCCTGCACGGTGGGGCGAGTGGCGCCGAACATATGCTCGGGGCCAAAGGTGAACGCCACGTCCTCGGCCGTCATCTCGTCGCCGTTATGAAACTTTACGCCCTGGCGGAGCTTCAATTCGACGGTCTTGTCGTCGATGCGGCGCCACTCTGTAGCAAGGGAAGGCTTTTGTTCGAGCGCGCCCTGGTAGTTCAGACCGATCAGGCGTTCGGTGTAGAACGCCGACAGGCGCGTGCCGACATTTGATTGCTCGCGCAGCAGATCAAGCGCGTTGGTGATCGACACCTTCTGGACGGCCACCGTGATGGTGGGACGCGTGTCACTCTGGCCGAGGGCCACGCGTGGCAGGACGGCGGCGGAGGCGGCAAGCCCGATGGCGCCGCGACGGCTGATCTGGGTCATGGTTTTTCCCCTTTGAGGTGGCTTGCGGTTCGTTCTTCAAGGCCGTTCGGCGTCGCCCGGAAATGCGTCAGCGTCCGGTCGGCATGGCGCATCCGCCACGACAGCGCCCGTTGCGCATATTCGCGCACGATGCGGTCGTAGGCGGGATCTTCGGCAAGATTGATGAACTGGTGCGGATCGTTGGACAGATCGAACAGCAGCGGCGGCAGCGACGTGAAATGGACGTATTTGAACGCCCCGTCCTGCAGCACCGACAGCGTGCACTCGTCCATGGAAAGGCCGAGTTCGCCCTCGTAATCGTTCGGGAAGACATTTCGAAAGTCGAACTCGTAGTGCAGCGCGTCACGCCAATCGGCCGGGATGTGGCCATGCACCAGCGGCACCAGCGATCGCCCGTCACACGCGTTCGGCACCGCGCCGCCAAGCCAGTCCAGCAAGGTCGGCATGATATCCACGCTCTCGGTGAACGCTTCGACGATGCTGCCACACGTCTCGTGTGCATCGGGGTCCACGATTACCAGCGGGATTCGAAAACTCTCGTCGAAATAGCCGATCTTGCCGAGCAGATGATGGTCGCCCAATTGCTCGCCATGATCGGAGGTGAAGACCACCAGCGTGTTCTTCCACTGGCCGGTTTCGTCGAGATGCGCAAACACGCGGCCGAGGCAGTCATCGACTTCGGTCATCATGCCGTAATAGGTGGCGCGCATCTGGCGCACCTGCGCCTCGTCCATCGCCGTCACCAGGCCTTCGCCGCGCTGGAAGAAGCTGCCTTGCCGTGCGTTGCGCATGTAGTAGGCCAGCAACGGATGCTGGGACGCCTCCTGCTCCACCGTCTCGGCACGCACCGGCGCCGGCATGTCGGCGGGCGCATACATCGCATGATACGGCGCGCTGGCCACGAAGGGCGGATGCGGCCGGTAATAGCCTAGGTGCAGGAAGAACGGCTTGCCGTCGCGGCCCTTAAGATAGGCCAACGCCTTGTCGGTGAAGAACGCGCTGTCGGACAGTTCCTTGGGGATGCGGACCGGCCGATCGGTCGCGCCCGGCACCCCATCCACGCCCTCGGGCAGCCAGATATCGTCACGGTTGGTCGGGATCTCGAACCCCTGCTGCGCCAACCAGCCAAAATAATGGTCGTGGCCCGGGCCGAAATCACCCACCGGACGCCAGCCGTCCATAAGGTCACCCAACGTGGAGAAACGCGGATCGTTTGGCGACGTTGTGCGCGGATCGGGTGCGGTCGTGGTGTAGCCGACCAACGCCGGATCATGCCCCAGGCCGCGCAGGGCGCGGGGCAGGGTCACATGCCGGCTGTCCAGCGGGATCCAGTTCTGCACCTGGCGGTGGTTCATTAGATACAGCCCGGTATGCAGGCTGGCCCGCGCTGGCCCGCACGGCACCGCCGTCGTCACGTGGTTGCGAAACGTCACACCCTCGCGGCAAAGCCGGTCGAGATTGGGCGTTTGCAGATGCTTGGTGCCCAGATGCGGCACGCAATCGGCACGCCACTGGTCGACCACGATAAGCAGAACATTGCGTTTGGTCATGGAAACTCCACCAAGGGGGCCTCCGTAGCATGCGCCTGGGACGCCCCTATGACAGTGGGATTGCAATTCGATGACACCAACGGCGCTGCCGCCGGCCCTCGACCCGGCGCGCTCGCGGCCCCATATTCGGTTTTCTCGGCACCCAGGTGCCCAAGCTCAAAAAAATCGGAGAGCCCAGTCATGTATCCAGCGGTTCAGCTTCTCATCGACGGCGCGTGGGGCCCCAGCGCCGCCGGCAAGACCCTCGACATCGTCAACCCCGCCACCGGCGAATCGATCGGCACCGTGGCGCATGCCGAGATTCCCGATCTCGATCGCGCGCTCGCAGCCGCCCAGAAGGGCTTCGGCGTCTGGCGCAAGATGTCCGCCTACGACCGCAGCAAGATCATGCGCAAGGCCGCTGAGACCCTGCGCAGCCGGGTCGATGCCATTGCACCCCTGATGACGATGGAACAGGGCAAGCCGCTGGCCGAAGCCAAGGTCGAGACCGGTTTTTCCGCTGACGTCATCGAATGGTTCGCCGAGGAAGCACGCCGCGCCTATGGCCGCGTGGTGCCCGCCCGTGCAGAGGGCATCTACCAGCTCGTGCTGAAGGAGCCGGTCGGCCCCGTCGCCGCCTTCACGCCGTGGAACTTCCCGATCAACCAAGCCAACCGCAAAATCTGCGGCGCGCTGGCCGCGGGCTGCTCGATCATCGTCAAAGGCCCCGAGGAAACCCCGGGCTCACTCGCAGCCTATATCCAGTGCTGGCTCGATGCCGGCGTGCCCGCCGGCGTCATCAACCTCGTCTACGGTGTGCCATCCGTGATCAGCGAATACCTGATCCCGCATCCGATCATCCGCAAAATCTCGTTCACCGGTTCCACCCCGGTCGGCAAACACCTCGCAGCCCTCGCGGGTGCTCACATGAAGCGCGTGACGATGGAACTGGGCGGCCACGCGCCGGCAATGATTTTTGATGATGCCGATCTGGACCACGCCGCCACCATTTTGTCGGCTAACAAGTTCCGCAATGCCGGCCAAGTCTGCGTGGCGCCCACGCGCTTCCTGGTGCAGGACGCGGTACATGACAGCTTTCTGGCGAAATTCGTCGCCAAGGCGGAAGCATTGAATGTGGGTCCCGGCATGGAAGCCGGCACCACCATGGGCCCGCTCGCCAATGCTCGCCGCGTGCCAGCCATGGAAGGTCTGATCGCAGACGCCGTTCAGAAGGGCGCCACCATCGCCACCGGCGGCAAGCGCATCGGCAATGTCGGCAACTTCTTCGAGCCCACCGTGCTGACGGGCGTCACGCCCGATATGCGGGTAATGAACGAAGAACCCTTCGGCCCCATCGCGCTGTTCGCCCGCTTCGGCACGCTGGACGAGGTCATCACCGAAGCCAATCGCCTGCCGTTCGGCCTCGCCAGCTACGCCTACACCGCGTCCAACCGCACCGTCACCTTGCTCGGCGCCCGTGTCGAGGCCGGCATGCTTTCGATCAACCACCACGGCATAGCCCTGCCGGAAGTGCCGTTCGGCGGCATGAAGGACAGCGGCTACGGCTCCGAAGGTGGTCTCGAAGCGATCGAGGCGTATCTCAACACGAAGCTCGTCACCCAGTCGATCTGATCTGGCAATTGTCGGGTGGGGCGCACTCTAGCGCCCCACCGCCGAACCAAACCCGGCGTACCCGAAGTTCGGTGTCCAGCTCCACGAAGTCGGCGCGGCTGCCACGCTCGATACGCCCTCGATCGAACAGCCCCACCGCATCCGCCGGCGTGCGGGTCGCCATTCTCAGCGCGTCCGCCAACGGAACCCCCACGGATACCGCCAGCCGCACCGCATCCGCCATGCTCAGATGCGCCCCGGCCAAGGTGCCGTCGGCATCCGCCAGCCGCCCGTCCACCAGCCGGATCGATTTGCCGCCCAGCATGACCGCGTCACGCGAAGACCCGACGGTCGCCATCGCGTCAGACACCAGAAACAGCCGCTCCGGTCCCATGCAGCGCCAGGCCAATGCCACGCTGGCGGGGTGGACATGCAGCAGATCGACGATAATCCCCGCAACGCCGCGCATCATCGCGGCCCCTACCATTCCAGGCGTGCGTGCTCCCAACTGCGACATCGCGTTGAACAGATGCGTGGTGCCGACGATCCCGGCATCGAACCCGGCCTCCGCCTCATCGAAATCGGCATCGGTATGCCCCGCGAACACAAAGCGCCCCGCTGCCACCCATGCCGCGATCACCGCAGGGAACACCATTTCGGGCGCCAAGGTCAGCAGGATCGGCCCCTCGAACGGCGCCGCTAGATCGGCGATGTCGGCCTTTGTGGGCAGCGCGATCGCCGCGGCCGGATGAATGCCGCGCCGTGCCATCGCCAGAAATGGACCTTCCAGATGCAACCCGGCGATTCCCGGAATACCCTGCGTGATCGCGGCCCGCGCAGCGGCGATCGCGGCCAGACGGGTGGGACGGTCGCTGCTGATCAGCGTCGGCAGGATGGACGTGGTACCAAGCTTCGCGTGCGCCTCGGCAATCACCCGCAAGGTGTCGACATCGGGGCCATCGTTGAACATCACGCCGCCGCCGCCATTGACCTGCAGATCGACAAAGCCTGGCGCCAGGATATGTCCGTGCTGCAACTGCGAAGTCTGAACTCCGGCTGGCAGATCCGTGATCCTCACAATATCCGTCACCAACCCGTCCTGCACCAGCACCGCGCGCGGCCCCAGCAGGGCGGTGCCATCGAAAACCGCCGGCGCGATCAGCGCCTTCATGACCGCAGTGCCGCAAGTGCCGCCCGCAGACTGCCGCCATGTTGCGCCAGAACCGCCTCCGCCTCCGCCGCCCCGAGGCCTTCAAGCACCACCGCCGCCGTCTTCACCCGGCCACCGCTCAGCCCCAAGGCCTCGGCCGCCTGGGCAAGCGACACGCCGGTGATCTGCTGCAACATCCGCTCCGCGCGACGTCGCAACTTCTCATTGGTGGCCACCATGTCCACCATCAGCCCGTCATGCACACGCCCCATCCGTACCATGATCAGGCTGGACAGCAGGTTCAGCACCACCTTCTGCGCCGTGCCCGCCTTCATCCGCGTGGAGCCGGCGATCACCTCCGCCCCTGTCTCCACCAGGATCGGATGCGCGGCCACGCGCAGGATCGCGCCATCGGCCGAGTTGGCCACCGCGATCGTGCAGGCGCCACGCGCATTGGCTTCCTGGAGACACGCCAGGGTAAATTTCGTGCTGCCGCTGGCGGCGATGCCGATCACCACATCGTGTTTCCCGATATCGTGGTCCGCGATCGCGCAGGCGCCCGCCGCTGCATCGTCCTCGGCGTTCTCCACGGCGCGGATGAGCGCGGCCTCGCCGCCGGCCATCAGCAACACCAGCCGTGCCGATGGCCAATTGAATGTCGGCGACAATTCGGCCCCGTCCTGCACGCCGATCCGGCCAGACGTTCCGGCGCCGGCATAGACCAGCCTTCCCCCCGCAATCAGCCGCAGGACGCTGGCATCAGCGGCGCTTTCAATCGCCGAAAGCGCCGGACGCACCGCGGCCACGGCGGCGAGCTGGCCCTCCCACATCGCGTCCAGAACGCTCGATGATCGCCAGGAATCGATGCCGTGAAACCTGGAATTCGCCTCCTCCGTGGCAGGGAGTGGGATCTTCTCGCTTATACTCATTTTTTTCCTGAGTTCGATCTGATTTTGATATGAGTTACTGAGTGTCACAATCCAGGCGTCAAATTTGATTTACACGAAGCCAAATTCGTTGTTAGGAACAGAAGGGTTCGAGATCCATCTCGATCTCGGAACACTTCGTAACTCTCGCACCTTCTGGTGCCATCAATGGAAGGCCAACTTCATGTCAAAGGCGTTCATCGCGCAGGTCATTCAGGACTCTGCCGAACTCACCGGCGTCGCGGCCAACCGCACGGCTGGAGATGTGATCGCCGCGATCGTCAAGGAATTAAAGAAGAACGGCAAGTTCACCCTGCCAAGCTTCGGCACGTTCACAGTGCGCAAGACCAAGGCCCGCAAGGCGCTCAACCCGCGCACCGGCGCGCCGGTGAAGGTGAAGGCCGGCAAGACCGTCCGCTTCAAGGCTTCTCCGACCCTGAAGAAGGGCGTTTGATACCAGGATCTCCACGCGGGGCCGCGAACCTGTTTCGCTGCCCTGCGTGTGCCGATTAAACATCCAGTTCACCGGCCAGGCGGGCGTGGTCCTGGATGAACTGAAACCGCAACTCCGGTTTGCGACCCATCAAGCTCTCTACCCGCTCCGCCGTCGCACTCCGGTCCGCCGCGGCATTCACCACCTTCAGCAGCACCCGGCGCTTCGGGTCCATCGTGGTCTCCTTCAACGCGGCCGGCGGCATTTCGCCCAATCCTTTGAAGCGGCTCACCTCGACCTTCGCGGTGCTCTTGAACGTCTTCATGCGCGCCACGCGGTCGTCGTCGTTCATCGCATAGACCGACCGCGCACCTTGCGTCAGCCGATACAGCGGCGGTTGCGCCAGATACACGTGGCCCTCGCGGATCAACTCGGGCAATTCGCGATAGAAGAACGTCATCAACAGCGACGCGATATGCGCGCCGTCGACATCGGCGTCCGTCATGATGATCACGCGGCCATAGCGCAGTTTACTGCGGTCGAACCGATCGCCTACGCCGCAGCCCAGCGCCTCGATCAGATCCTTGAGCTCCTGGTTCTGCCGCAGCTTTTCGGTGCTGGCACTCGCCACGTTCAGAATCTTGCCCCGCAGCGGCAGCACCGCTTGCGTCGCCCGATCGCGCGCCTGCTTGGCCGACCCGCCGGCGCTGTCGCCCTCCACCAGGAATAGTTCGGTGCGCGAGGCGTCTTCCAAGGTGCAATCTGCCAATTTGCCGGGCAGCCGTAGCCGTCGCGTCGCGGATTTGCGCGGCGTGTCCCTCAACTCGCGCCGCCGCAGCCGTTCCTCCGCCCGCTCGATGACGAACGCCATCAGCGCATCAGCCTGTGCCGGGCTCGATCCCATGAAATGATCGAACCGATCTCGCATCGCGCCTTCCACCAGGCGCGTGGCTTCGGCGTTGGTCAGCTTCTCCTTTGTCTGGCCCAGGAACTGCGGATCGCGAATGAAGATGGACAGTTTGGCTGCAATCCCCGCCATCACGTCCTCGGCCGTGACGGCCGCGGCGCGCTTGTTGCCACGCTGCTCGCCCCACGCACGCAAACCTTTCAGCAAGGCCGCGCGAAAGCCCGCCTCATGCGTGCCGCCCTGCGGCGTCGGCACCGTGTTGCAATAGCTCGCAAGCGAACTGTCGCCGTCTTCCTGCCAGGCGATCGCCCATTCCAGCCGCCCGGCGCGATCGCCGTTGGCGGCATTGGGGAAATTCGCCTCGCCGGACCACAACGGGACCACCAGCGGCTTCGGCCCCAGCTCCGCCTCAAGACTGTCGCGCAATCCACCGGGAAAATGCAGCTCTGCCTCGGCCGGAATATCCGCTGTCCGGATCAACGCCGGATCGCAGGACCAGCGGATCTTCACGCCGCGATACAGATACGCTTTCGACCGGCACAGTCGATAAAGCCGCGCCGGAAGGAACTGCAAGTCTCCGAAAATCTCGGCATCCGGCTGAAACCTGATCTGCGTGCCGCGACGATTCTGCACCGGCCCGGCATTGACCAGCTGTGTGACGGACTTGCCACGTGCATAGCTCTGCTTCCAAAGCACCCGGTCGCGCGCCACCTCCACCTCCAACACGGAGGACAGCGCGTTCACCACCGAACTGCCCACGCCGTGCAGCCCGCCCGACGTCTCATACGCCTTGCCGCCAAACTTGCCGCCGGAATGCAGCGTGGTGAGAATCACCTCCAGCGCCGACATCGGCTTGAACTTCGGATGAGGGTCGACAGGAATGCCGCGCCCGTTGTCGCGCACCGTCAGGAAGTTGTCAGCCGAAAGTGACACCTCAATAAGGCTTGCATGCCCCGCCACGGCTTCGTCCATCGCATTGTCGATGATTTCGGAAGCCAGGTGATGCAAAGCGGTCTCGTCGGTGCCCCCGATATACATGCCCGGCCGGCGCCGAACCGGCTCCAGCCCCTCGAGAACCTCGATGTCCTTCGCCGAATAGGCGGCTTGGTCGCGGCCTGCCTTGTCGGCCTTGAACAGATCGTCGTTCATGGTGTGTTCCTGATATATGTGCGAAAGATAGCGACCGATCCGGCTTCCCCGCAAGACGTCGGTTAGTTGTGCCGGTCGCCGTTCTGCCCGCGATGCGGGGTGATGCTGAGAAACCGGCGCGTCGGGAGGGGAACGCCCTCGATATGGAACGACATCGCATGGGCTAGCGCCGCTCGATCGACGTCCGACAGTCGGCCGGCCTCTCGCAGATGGTCGGTCCAGTTCTCCACCCACCAAAGTTCAACCCAATGCTCGGGGGCAGAGACGTCTTCGCCGAGATGCCACAGCACCGCGCCGCCCCGGCCACGGGCATCGCGCACCTCGGCCATCGCCGCCAGGAAGGCGTCTTTGCATGCGGGCGCGATCCGATAATGCTGGCTTTCCAGCACGCGCCCGCGGGTGCGTTCCAACATCGGCGCCAAAGCTGGCGCGATGCTTTCCACCGTGGGCACCAAAGGCGCAGGCGAGGGGGCGGCAGTCGGCTCGGCGGTATCGATGTTCAGCCCGCGCACCACAACTGCCAGTAACGAGCCGGAGAGTGCGGCGATCACCAGAGCCATCGTGAGTCCCACCTGTGTGCCGAGCCACCCCCAGAAGAACGTGCCGACAGCCAGCGCGAAGTTGAACGACAACTGATAGATCGACAGCGCCCGCGCCCGGACCCAACTGGGTGAGGCCATTTGCGCCGCACCCTGCGTGACGGATGACGCCGACACCCAGCCGAGCCCGAATATCAGCATGCCAAACGCCGCTGGCAGCCAATGCCGCGACAGGCCCAAAATCAGCATGCCCGTGCAGGACATCAAGGTTGCTGCAAACACGATGTTGCCGCGCTGGAACCGCACGCGCAGGTGCGGCAGCAGCAGCCCCGCGGTCACGCCGCCAATGCCCATCAGCCCAAGCAGCATGCCATAGACGCCGGCGCCCAGGCCCAACTGCTCGCGCACCACCAGCGGCAGCATCGCCCAGGGGGCGGCACCCGGCAGGAAGAACGCCGCCGCCCGCAGCATTGCCGCCTGCATCGAGGGCGTGTGCCGCACGAACCGCATGCCGGTCTTCATGGCACTCAGAAAATGCTCGCGCGGCAAGGCAGGCGCTCGATGCGTGCGATGCCACATGAGCAGCACGGCGATCACAACCAGATACGATCCGGCATTCAGCCCAAAGGTCAGCCCCGGCCCGCCCGCCAGCAGCAGAAACCCTGCCAAGGCCGGCCCCACGGCGCGCGCGATGTTGAACCCCACGCCGTTCAGCCCGATCGCCTGCACCAGATCGGACCGCGGCACCGCCTCGGCCAACACCGAACCCCAGGCTGGGCTGTTCATCGCGGCGCCCAGTCCGATCGCGAAGGTCAAAGCGAGCAGGCTCCACGCATCGGTCAGATGCCCGAGCGTCATCAAGGTCAGCACCACGGCTGCGCCGAGCATCCAGATCTGGGTGCCCAGAATGTAGATGCGCCGATCCACGATATCGGCGATGGCGCCGGCCGGCAGCGCGAAAAGGAACACCGGTACGATGGTCGCCGCCTGCACCAGGCTCACCATCAGCGCGTCCGGCGACAGCGACGTCATCATCCAGCCGGCGCTGGTGCTCTGCATCCACACGCCCAGTGAGACGATGATGTTGGCGCCCCACAGCATGCGGAACAGCCGATGGCGCAAAGGGGCAAGGGCGGAGGGCAGGCGCATCAGGTGGGCGCGGGCAGGGCGGGCGCGTTCCACGCAATCCCGCGTCCTACGGCCGCACCGATCATCACAAGGGTTGGGCCGTTGGTCGACCATCCCGCGCATTGCGCCACGAGATCGTCAAGCGTTCCATGCAGTTCGCGCTGCTTCGGTGAACCGCCGCGCTCGATCAGCATCGCGGGCGTGGAGCGCGCCAGTCCGTGCGCATAAAGGCCATCGCGCAACTGCGGCAGCGAGACGATGCCCATATAGACGGCGAGGGTGCCGCCAAGCCGCACCAGCGGCTCGAAATCGACATCGAGCCTGCCTTCCTTGGTATGGCCGGTCAGCAAGGTCACGCTGCGCGCGGCGTCGCGATGTGTCAGCGGAATGCCGGCCTGCGCGGCACAGGCCAGTGCAGCCGTCACGCCGGGGACCACTTCGAACGCGATGCCCTCGGCCCAAAGCGCCTCAGCCTCCTCGCCGCCGCGGCCAAACACAAAGGGATCGCCGCCCTTGAGCCGCACCACCTTCTTGCCCTCGCGCGCAAGCCGCACCAGCAGCCCGTTGATGTCCTCCTGCAGAACACAGTGATGCGCGCGCACCTTTCCCACGTAGAACCGGTCGGCATCGCGCCGCGCCATTTCCAGCACCGCCTCGCCGATCAGCCGGTCATGCACGATTACGTCGGCCTCGCCGAGCAGGCGTTGCGCGCGAATGGTCATCAGATCTGCTGCACCAGGGCCCGCTCCCACCAGAAACACCATCCCACCAGACGGCTCGTTTGTGGCCAAGATATGGGCGAATTCAACCGCCGCCTCATCTTCGCGTCCGGCGAACACCAGATCGGCGGCCCGGCCGGTCAGCAAACGCTCCAAAACGCGACGTCGTTGCGCCAGATCAGGCAGACGCTGTCGAATTTCCGCCTTGAACCGCTCGGCCAGCATGGCCAGGCGCCCATAGGCAGGGGGGATGAGCGCCTCGATCCTGGCCCGGATCAGCCGTGCCAGCACCGGCGCCGCACCCGAGGAGGAAACCGCGATCGTGATTGGGTCACGGTCGATCGTGGCCGGGGTGATGTAGCTGCACAAGGCCGGCCGATCGACCACATTGACCGGAATGCCGGCCACCTGCGCCGCGTGGCTCAATGCGATCACGTCCTCGTCTGGCGCGTCGGCACCGATCGCCAGCACGCATCCGGCCAGGTCGGCCGGATTGAAGCGGGCGCGTATGATGACCGTAGCACCCGACTTCTGCAGCGGTTCGGCCTTCCGCGCGGCCACTGGACCATCTCCGATCACCAGGACGCGACGCCCCGTGAGGTCCAAAAAGATCGGAAAATGCCGCATTCACGCCGCTCCGGTTGCAGGATTAGCCCATAGCATGACACGCAAAAAAGCAGCGACAAGCCGTTGCCCACGCTGGGCAAACCTCGTGGGGCCGAGGGAAAGTGACACATCACTGGAAGAAACCGGTTGACCGCTCCAGCCGTCAGACCTATCTATGTTTACACCGGGTTGAGGACTGCATCTTAGGATGCTGTGGCTCGGGACCAATTCTGCAGCAGTCAGTCTGAAAGTGCGATGTAGTATCGCGCCGATATCTGGTTTCGTTTGTTCTTTGAAAATTGTATATGGAATGGAAGGGATACGTTGGCGGCGCTCCGCGACGATTTTTGCTGGTAACGGCGGGGATTGTGGTTTTGGTGTT
>JAYTHH010000024.1:0-2125 GCA_043732745.1 Rhodospirillales bacterium | reverse complement strand
GGTGGTGCGCATCGTGATGCGCAACCGGCGTGGTATGAAGAACGCCCTGCGCACACCGGACGGCCGGACCGGTCTGCTCGCGGGCGTTCGGAACGCGCTGGCATCGTCCTGGCACCGTATCGTTCTGGTGTATCTGCTGGCGCTGTGGCTGGTCTGGGCGCTGAACATCGAGAACGGTTTTTCCCGATTGCTGCACATCATGCTGTCGGCGGTGGTGGTGCTGGGCGTGGCCAGGCTGCTGGGGCTGGCCGCACAGGCGCTGATGGACCGGACATTGCGCTCGTTGGAAGGCCTCGATGATCGGTATCCCGGCATGGAGAGCCGGATCGAAGGCTATCACCCGGTGGCGCGCGCGGTGGTGAATTTCGGGATCTCCGTCCTGGCCTTCGTGCTGCTGTTCCAGGCCTGGGGGTTCGACGCGGTGGGCTGGTTCGCGCCGCAGCAACTGGGTGCGCGGGCGGCGCTGGCGTTCGGCACCATCGCCACCACCATCCTCATCTCCCTGGGGGTGTGGGAACTGGTGAACGCCGCCATCGCCCGGCATCTGGCGCAACTGGCCCGCAACGCGCAGCTGGCGCGATCGGCCCGGTTGCGCACCTTGCTGCCGATGTTTCGCACGGCGTTGCTGGTCACGGTCAGTCTGGTCGCCGGACTTGTGATCCTCAGCGAGATCGGCGTGAACATCGCGCCGCTGCTGGCCGGTGCCGGCGTCATTGGCCTGGCCATCGGCTTCGGCAGCCAGAAGCTGGTGCAGGACATCATCACCGGGCTTTTTCTTCTTTTGGAGAACACCATGCAGGTTGGCGACGTGGTGACGTTGGGCGGGCTGAGCGGCACGGTGGAGAACCTGTCCATCCGAACCATCCGGCTGCGCGCTCTGGATGGCGCCGTGCATATCGTGCCGTTCAGCGCGGTGACGACAGTGACGAACTCGACGCGCGACTACGCCTTCGCGGTGGTCGATGTGAGCATCGGGCTGAACGAGGAGCCGGACCGGATCTCCGACCTGCTGCGCGATCTGGCGGCGCAGATGCGAACCGAGCAGCCGTGGCGCGGGCTGATCCTGGCCGATCTGGAGGTGATGGGTCTGGAGAAGTTCATCGATACCGCCTGGGTTCTGCGCGTCCGCATCAAGACTTTGCCGGCCAGCCGCTGGTCGGTGGGGCGGGAGCTGAACCGGCGGATCAAATATCGGTTCGACGCGTTGGCCATCGAATCGCCGATGACCAGCTATCGCGTGTTGAGCATGGTCGCAACACCGGCGGAGGCGAATAGTGACGCTCCCGACACGGCTGCGGTGCCCGTGACAGCCCAGGCAGCAACGGTTGCCGCGGCTGTGGGGGCTGTTCCCGTCAAGACATAGGAGCCGTGGTGACCCTGCCCAGCGAAAATGCCGAAGCCGATCTGATCAAGGGCGGATTTGCGTTTCTCGATGCCGCCACCTCGCGCGCGTGGTTGGAGAAATCCGGCTCGCTGTCCGATTGGCAGGCATTGGCGGCCAGTTGGGATGGCATGGCGCAGGACATCTATATGGCCGATGGCGGCCGCTATCGTCGTCGGCGCTACGCGGTGTTCCAGGCGAAGGACGGCGCCATCACGCGAGAGGCGCACCAGCCGCATTACCAGACAGTGGAGTACAACCGGCTGAATGGCGGCGTGGCAAGGTGGTTCGAGCCGACACCGGCCAGCGTGGCCGCCAGCGCCAGTTTCCTGTCGATCCTCACCGCGTGTCTGGGGCTGTTCGGTGGAATCGTCCCTGGAAGGACCTGGCACATCGAGACGCACCAGTTCCGCATCGAGGCGCGAACCGGCGAGGCCGGGCAACCGACGCCGGAGGGGCGACACCGCGACGGCGTGGATTTTGTGCTGGTGCTGATGATCGCGCGGGAAAACATCGCCCGCGGCGTGACCACGATCCATGCCCCGGATGGCGCCGATCTCGGCAGCTTCACCTTGGAGCATGCGTTCGAAGCGGCGCTGGTGGACGACCATCGGGTGTTCCACGGCGTGACGGCGGTGGAGCCGATCGATCCGGCCAAGCCCGCCTATCGGGACGTGTTGGTGGTGACGTTCCGCGCGGTGTGAGGCGAGAGCGCCACCCGACCAATCGGAATTATCCGATAGG
>JAYTHH010000023.1:0-7319 GCA_043732745.1 Rhodospirillales bacterium | reverse complement strand
TGATCTCCTCGCCGTGCACATAGGCCACGGTGCGCACGCCGGGGATGCGGCGGCAGAGTGCTATGATCCAGCCGCTGGCCAGCAGCTCGCCGATGCAGATGGTGCGGACCTGCTTGAACGCCACAAGACGCAGAATGGCAGTGGCCACCCGCAGCCGGATCAGCACGTCGTAGCCCAGGAACCGCAGACGGCCGACCAGGCTGGAGGTGGCGGCGGCGGCGATGCGGGTGCGCAGCAGTGGCAGGCGCAGCATGCGATAGGGCGCGCGGCGGTCGTGCTCGCGCCAGCCGATCAGCGGCAGGCCGTCGGCGTAGCTGGATTTCGGCGCCATCACGATGACGCGGGAGCCGAGATGGCGGGCCAGATTGGCATAGACCACGACCGAGCCGCCGCGTGTGGGCGGGAAGTTGTTGGCGATCAGCAGGATGGTGCCCGCCTTGCTGGCGGGGGCCGCGTTCATCAGGCGCTCCTCGCGGCGGGGCGCAGCGTCGCGGGGATGTCGGCAATCGGTGCAAAGCTGAAATCGAGCTTGCTGGCCATGTGGTCTAGGATGGCGGAGAGCCGATCGTAGAACACATGCAGGTCGGCGGTGCTGCGAACATAGGGATTCTGCCCGGTCTGCAGCGAGGAGCTGTGAAACGATAGCGGGAACACCCGGTCGCTGCGGCCGAGCAGGCCGTGCACCAGGCGCTGCATGGCGGTGATGTCGTTGCCCTCTGGCGACAGCGTGATGCGCTCGGCCCAGCGAGAGCGTGCCATCAGCGCCAGCATGCCGGAGCGCGGCTCGCCGCGTTCGGCCAGCCTGGCATAGAGCGGCGGTGCCCAACTGCCGCCCCAGCCGACCAGGCCGCGGCACAGCGGCACCTCCAGCAGCGTGTCGCGTTCGCCGAACCAGAACGGGCGGTGGTCGTGATGCGTGTAGTCAGGCCCCCCATCGGCGGCGAAGCTGGTGCGGGGTGCGATGCTGGTGTCGATGGTGAAGCCGTGCTTTTCCAGCAGAAGCGGCGTGTCGTGGCTCAGCCCGTAGCGGCCGGCGCGATAGACCCGCGGCTCGATGCCGAAGCACGCGGTGAAAGCGGCCTTCAGGGTAAGCAGCTTCTGCTCCTCCTGGTTGGCATCGAGATTGCCCAGGAACGAGGCCCGCGGCGAACGCGCCTCGCCGAATGGCGGCGTGACCCAGGGATGCAGCTGCAGCCCGGCATCGCAGGCGCCGGTTTCGAGTTGGTGGCGGATGATGGCCACGGCATGCGGGTCCTGCAGTACCGGATAGGTCAGCAGATAGGTGGGCGTGGCGCCATAGGCCTGCAGGATCTCCACCAGCACGCGCAGATTGCGGATATGGCCGGTGGATTGGGAGGTGCCCTGCACCGGGCTGTCCCAGTTGAAATCCTCCTCAGCATCTATGACGACCGAGCACACCCTGCGATCCGAGAGCGGCAGGGCGGGACGCACGTTGCGGAACGCCGCGTCCAACACAGTCGAGCCCATAACTGCACGCCGATCCAGAAAGTGACAGCGCCGCCAGATACTGTGTGGGCACCGTTTTGTAAAACCCCGGGTTCGCCATAGAACACGGCGCCTTAACGGGATCACACGTGTCATGAGCAGCGCCGGCCCGACAATCATACCGTCTGACCTATTCGGCCCGTTGCGTGCGCACGCCGCGATCGGCTGGGATCTGGACATGACGCTGGTCGGCCATCCCGCCTCGGACGCGCTGCACGCGTTCATCCGCGACACCCCGCATATCCGCCACGTGATCGTGACCTTCCGGCCCACCAGCACGCGCGAGAGCGTGTGGGTCGATCTCGCCAAGCTGCCCTCGGCGCCGCCAGCGCACTGCTTCGTGGCCGCGGAGACCATCGACGACACGCTGGCGGCAGCGTTCCAGCGACTGCGACGCTGGCGGGCGCAGGGTCTGTACGCTGGCCCGACCAGCCCTGCCGAGACGCTGTATTTTCGATGGAAGGGCGAGGTCTGCGCCCGCTGGGGCGCCACCGTGCTGGTGGATGACATGACAGACCATGTCAGCCTGGGATGCGAGGTCAGCGGGATCCAGTTGCTGCATCCCGATGTCTTCCGCTAGATCGTGGCGACTCATCCGGTGGCCTGACGGAACAACTGATTTGGGACTGCATATGATCCGCATTGCCATGGTCGCGGCATTTCTGGTGGGAAACTTGTCTTTGGCGCATGCCCAAGGCGGTGCAGCGGGCGAAACCTCCAGCGTCGATCCGCTGGTGCGGGTCACGCAGCTGGATGCCGACGGCCAGCAGATCGGCACCATGCAGGAGACACGCTGTCCCCCCAATGGCTGCCAATTGGCCTCGATGCTACGCATCGGACAGGCAATGACGCCGTTCCAGACGGTCGTCACCTTCGCCGGCCAGGGCATTTATGTGGTGCTCGAATCGCCCAACACCGGCGTACAGGTTCATCTCTACGGCGACCCGCGCCCGGCGCCGCTGTTCCTGCCCAAGGCCGCGGGCAACCTGATCCGCGTCGTCCATATCGCCGTCGACCAGCCCAGTGGCGGTCGCCCGGTCCGGGCCCGTGTGTTGACACCGCAAGATACATGGCTGCGCATCGAGATCGACCAGAGCGCGTCCCCGTCGAAACCGGCCGGCTGATGACGATCCTGCTCACCGGCGCCGCCGGCTTCATCGGATACCACGTGGCCGAGGCCCTGCTGGCGCGCGGCGAGACGGTGCTGGGGGTGGACAACCTAACGCCCTATTACGACGTCCGGCTCAAGCAGGCCCGGCTGGCACGACTGGCAGGAAAGCCGGGATTCCGGTTCGAAGTGATCGACGTCGCCAACCGGGACGACATGACGCGGCTGGCACGTTCGGAAGGCGGCATCACCCGCATCGTCCATCTCGCCGCCCAGGCCGGGGTGCGGCACTCCATGGTCGACCCGTATTCCTATGTCGCGTCCAACGTGATGGGCCATCTGGGCGTGCTGGAGCTGGCGCGACACCTCGGCCGCCTTGATCATCTCGTCTATGCCAGCTCGTCCTCGGTCTATGGTGCCAACGAAAAACTGCCCTTCGCCGAGACGGACCGGGTGGACACGCCGATGTCGCTCTACGCTGCCACCAAGCGGGCGGACGAGCTGATGAGCCACGCCTACGGCCATCTCTACGGCCTGCCCCAGACCGGGCTGCGCTTCTTCACCGTCTATGGCCCCTGGGGCCGGCCGGACATGGCGTATTACAGCTTCGCCGAGGCGATCGCGTCGGGCCAGCCGATCACCGTCTATGACGACGGCACCGTGCGGCGTGATTTCACCTATATCGACGACATCGTCGAAGGCGTGATCGGCGCGCTGGACAAGCCGACCGCCGTGGAGTCCGGCCCACCGGTGCGGCTGCTCAACATCGGCAACAACCGCAGCGAACCCGTCACCGCGCTGATTGCGCTGCTGGAGGAAGGCATCGGCCGCCGCGCCGTTATCCGCTACACGCCCCGCCCCGCCGCCGATGTGGCCGACACCTGCGCCGACGTGGACGCGATCGCAGCGCTCACCGGCTTTGCCCCGCGCACACCGCTGGACGTGGGCGTGCCGCGGTTCGTGAAGTGGTTCCTTGAGTGGAAGGCCACCACACAATCCGGCGGTTGCGCGGCTTGACCTCTTTGCGACCGCTTCCCGTGCTGTTCACGCATTTCGGCGATTCATGGATCCGTGGCAGCGAGACCCTGCTGCTCGACCTTCTTGGTCGGCTGAACCCGGAGCGGGTGCGGCCTGTCGTCTGGTGCAACGGCGTCGAGATGGCCCAGGCCTGCGAAGCGGCCGGCCACATCACGCATCGCAGCGCTTTTGCGTTCTATTTCGACGCCAGCTCGCCACGTTTCAGTCCGCGCGGCTATGCGGCGCTGCTACGCGAAGGGGCGGATCTGGCGCGGCGTCACGACATCGCCGTGCTGCACGCCAACAGCGCGGCGCCGACGCAATGGCTGCTGCCCACGGCGCGCCGGCTGCGCCTGCCGCTGCTGGTCCATCTGCACACCGAATATCTGCGCCGCAGCCGCTATGCCCTGCTGCTGCATCTGGCCGATTCCGTGGTCGGCGTCTCCCGCCCGGTACTCGCCGCGCTGCTGGCCGACGGCGTGCCGGCGGAGCGTGTGCGGGTGATCCATAACGGCATCGAATTCGAGCGGCTGACGAGGGCGCCTGCGACCGATCTGCGACAGGCCCTCGGCATCTCCCCTGACATGCTGGTGATCGGTGCGCCGGGCTCGCTGATCCCAAGAAAGGGGTTTGATGTGCTGATCCCAGCGTTCAGCCGGCTGACGACCCCGGCGCATCTGCTGATCGCAGGCACTGGCCCGGAGCAGGACGCGCTGATGCGGCAGGCGTCCGGGCTCGGCGTCGCGGACCGCGTGCACTTCATCGGCTTCAGCGATACCATCGCCGATTTTTATCGCGCCTGCGACGTGGTGGCGCTGGCCTCGCGCGTCGAGGCATTCGGACTTGTGCTGGCCGAAGCCGGTTTTTGCGGGCTTCCCGTCATCGCCACCCGCGTTGGCGGGGTGCCCGAAGTGGTTGCGGACGGCGAGACCGGATTGCTGGTGCCGCCGGACGACGTGGCGGCATTGGCCGAGGCGCTGCAACGCCTGGCAGACGATCCGGCGCTGCGCAGACGCCTCGGCCAGACGGGACATGTTCGCGCAAGATCCCAGTTCTCTGCTGATCGGCTGGCCCGCGAATTCCACGCCGAATACGATCGACTGGCCGCCATGCCGCGCAAAGGCCTCGGCTGGAGCAGTGCATTGGGCAAAACACCAGTCTATCTCGGCATGGCGTCCGGCGCATTGGCACGACGCTAATGCGCATCCTGTTCGCCACCGATCACATCCACGTCCCGCAAGGCGGTGGCGGCGGCGAGCGCAACACGCATGAGCTTTGCCTCGCCTTACGCGAGATCGGCCATACGCCCGCCGTGCTGAGCAGCTTAAAGGCCGACCGCTCCTGGCTGAGCTGGCGCAATCGCATCGCCCGCAAGTTCCCGGATGTGGGAGAATTCCCCGAAGATACCGGCTGCGGCTACCCCGTGTTCCGCGGCTGGAACATGGACCGCGCCCACGAGGCCGTCTCCCGTTTCCGGCCCGATGTCGTCGTCGTGCAGTCCACCCATCCAGAGCAACTGTTGCACGCCTTCGCGGCCAGCGGTGTGAAGCTGGTGGTGTATTTCCACGAGGTTGAGGAAATCCATCACCTCACCGCCTTGGCCGGGCGCGGCCTGCTGGTACTGGCCAACTCTGCCTTCACCGCACGACGCCTGCGCGAGGCCTGCGGGCTGGACGCGCATGTGGTGCCGCCGCTGATCGACCCGGCGCTCTACGTCACCAAGACCACGCCCAGCCGCTTGCTCTTCGTCAACACCGTACCGCGCAAGGGGCTCGAAATCGCCTTTGCACTGGCCGAGCGGCGCCCCGACATTCCCTGCGATTTCCTGTTGAGCTGGATCCTGTCGCCCGAGCGTGTGGCGGAATTACAGGCGCGGGCGACGCGGGCCGGCAACATCACCCTGCACCCACCCACCTCGGACATGCGCCCGTTCTACGCCACGGCCCGCGTGCTGCTGGTGCCCTCGCTGTGGGAAGAGACCTGGGGCCGCGTGGTGACGGAGGCGCATGTCAACGCCATCCCGGTGCTGGCAAGCGAACGCGGCGGCCTGCCCGGCACCACAGGCCCAGGCGGCATCATCGTGCCCGCCGACGCCCCGATCCCACACTGGCATGAAGCCTTGGCACTCCTGTGGGACGACGCCACATGCTGCGCGGAACTGTCGCGGGCCGCCCTGGCTTTCTCTGCGCGTTCCGAGATTCGGCCCGCCACCATCGTGGACGGGCTGGTCGATCTACTGACAAGAAAAGACCCGATGCCCGGACCCCATAACGATGTCGGCTGACGCCTCGCACGCCTCGAAAACCGTCACCGGCGCCATCTGGATGATGCTGTGGCGGGTGGTCACCCGCTTTATCGGCCTCGGCAGCACGCTGATCCTGGCGCGGGTGCTGGTGCCGGCGGATTTTGGACTGGTGGCGATGGCCAGCACCTTTGCCGGCGCGGTGGATGCGCTGTCGCAGCTCGGCCTGCAGGACGCGCTGGTGCGCCGACAGACCGATGACAAGGCGCTGTATGACACCGCGTTCAGCCTGCAGGTCGGACGCGCCGTGCTGACCGGCCTGATCCTGGCGGCCGGGTCGCCGCTGATGGCCTGGTGGTTCACCGAGCCGCGCCTGGTGCCGTTACTGCTGGTGCTGGCGGCGGGGTCGGTGATCTCCGGTTTCGAAAATATCGGCATCGTCGAATTCCGCCGCAACATGCGCTTTGACGTGCAGTTCCGCATGCAGCTGTTCCCGCGGCTACTGCAGGTCTGCGTCACCATCGGCCTGGCGGTGCTGCTGCAGAACTACTGGGCGCTGCTGATCGGCTCGCTGGTGGGCAAGGTCGCAAGGCTGGTGATGACCTACACCGTGCACCCATACCGCCCGAAATTCCGCATCGCCGGATGGCAGGAGCTTGCCAGCTTCTCGTTCTGGACCTGGGCCACCTCGCTGGCGAGCCTGATCTGGGACCGCTGCGACCCATTCGTGCTCGGCCCGGTGCTCGGCCCCAACCGGCTCGGCATGTATCTGCTGGCCTGGGAGATCGCCGCCCTGCCGATGACCGAGGTGATCGCGCCGATCGCGGACGCGCTGTTTGCCGGTTTCTCTTCCGTCCAGCACAAGGGCGGCAGTTCGCTGCATTACGCGCCCAAGGTCGCCACGCTGATGCTGCTGGTGCTGGCACCTATGGTGATCGTGTTGTCCTGCGCCTCGGGCGACATCACAACGGTGCTGCTCGGTCAGAAATGGCAGGAGGCGCAGCCGTTAATCGCCATCCTGACCTGGATGTGCCTGTTCTCGCCGTTCGCCTGGGTCAGCAGCGTGGTCATGTTCGCCAACGGACGGGTGCGCGCCAACTTCATCGGCAATCTCATCGTCTCCATCCTCAAGCTGAGCATCCTGGTGGTGACGGTGCAGTTCACCAGCCGCCTTGAATGGATCGCCTGCGCCACCGTGCTGTGCGTGGTGATGGAGGGCACGGTCTATACCGTGATGTTGAAATCGGTATCCGACATCGTGCTGCGCGATATCGCCGGCAGCCTTTTTCGAACCTTGTCTGCCACCGGGCTGACCCTTGCCGTCCTCTACGAACTTGATCTCGGCTGGCGCACCACCACGGCACCGCCGTTCGAGGCGCTGGCGCACGGGCTGCTGATCGGTGCCATAACCGCCGCCGTCTATGCTCCCGCCCATCTTTTGCTGTG
>JAYTHH010000022.1:0-2131 GCA_043732745.1 Rhodospirillales bacterium | reverse complement strand
CGGCGGCTGCCGCGACCGTCTGAACCCCGGCACTGGCCTGGTCGGCCGAGGCCGCCATGCTTGACGCACGATCCCGCGTTTCGACCGCCGCACCCCCTAACGAGCCTGCGGTCGCATCCAGGTCATGGGAGGCGGCCGACAGCCGGCCCGACACCTCGCCGAACTTCTGCTCGAGGGCCTGGACCACCGTCCCCATACGCTCCATCCGCGCCGCGCGACCGGCGTTCTCCGCGGCAGCATCCTGCTCCAGCGACCGGGTTCGCATTGCGGTGCCTCGAAGCTGATCCACGGCGCGCCCGATCTCACCGAGTTGATCGCTGCGGTCCACACAGGCCACCGACGTGTCAAGGTCACCGGCCGCGATGGCGCGGACGTTGGCGGCCAGACGGGTCAGCGGTCGCAAAGATCGGCGCAGCAGCCACAAACCCAAACCGCCGATGACGGCGATCGCAGCGACGGCGACCAGCAGACCCGTGTGCTTGATGTCGGTCAGCACCGAGGTGATCTGTGCGGTCGGTGTGCCGACGAACAGGACGCCGATCTGCTTGCCGTCGGCATCGCGGAACGGTTCATACATCGTGATGTGTGGTTGATCGAGAATATTGACCTCGCCGCTGAACGTCTCGCCCCGGCCGATCACGGCGTCATGGGCGGGGCTCGGCGCAAGCTTCGTGCCTATGGCGCGGGTTCCATCGGGCTTGCGGATGCTCGTGGCGACACGGGTCTCTCCGGCAAACACTGTCGACACGCCGCGCGTGACCTTGCCGATCGAGTCCATCAGCTCGTTCAGACCCTCGGCCGGGCGCCCGCTGGCCAGCAGCGTGCCATTCGGCGCGAGGCGCCAGTCTGCGCTACGCTGGGCCATGGAGCTGCGCAGGACGGCAAGGTTGGCTTCAAGCTGGTGACCGGTCGAGGTGCGGACAGACTCGTCGATCACATACACCGTCCAGGCCTGCACCACCGCCACGGAAATGACGACGGCGCCGATGCTGCCCAGCAGCAGTTGCGGCACGAGGCCAAGCCGCCACTTGAGTCGGAGCCGATTCAAAAGTTGCATCGCCAAGTCTCCTTACCGGTTAGGCCGTTGCCTGATATGCAGGATATCGATGAAGACTTCGTTAGGGCCTGGAGCTGGATTTGCTGGATGCTCCACGCCCCAATATCGCTGGCACCACTGCATTAACCAACTTTGAGTTAACAACGTCATTGCACTGCAGCATAACGGTTTTTCGCCTCGACCTTGCCGAAGCCGTACCTTCTCGCTAGGTGAGGCGGACGAAGTTGAGCGGAGAGAGAAGCGATGGCCTTGGCAGCCGAGACCCGCAAGCGCGGCAAGAATCGCGAAAGTGCGATGACCCCGGAGCAGTTGCTGAAGGCGTATGGCGACATGCTGCTGATCCGGCGCTTCGAAGAAAAGGCGGGCCAGCTTTACGGCATGGGGCTGATCGGCGGGTTCTGCCACCTGTACATCGGGCAGGAGGCGGTCGTGGTCGGCATCCAGTCGGCGCTGGGCGAGGGTGACCAGGTCATCACGTCGTATCGTGACCACGGGCACATGCTGGCGACCGGGATGGAGCCGCGGGGCGTGATGGCGGAATTGACGGGCCGTGCCACGGGCTATTCGAAAGGCAAGGGCGGCTCCATGCATATGTTCAGCAAGGAGAAGCGGTTCTTCGGGGGGCATGGGATCGTGGGGGCGCAGGTGAGCCTCGGGACCGGGCTCGCGATGGCGAACTGGTATCGCGGTAGCGACCGGGTGTGCGCCACGTATTTCGGCGATGGGGCCAGCAACCAGGGCCAGGTGTTCGAAAGCTTCAACCTCGCGGCGCTGATGAAGCTGCCGTGCATCTATGTGATCGAGAACAACAAGTACGGCATGGGCACCACGGTCGACCGGGCCTCGGCCTCGCGCGACCTGTCGAAGAATTCGGCGCCGTGGGGAATCCCGGGGGTGCAGGTCGACGGGATGGACGTGGTGGCGGTGAAGGAGGCGGCGGATGTGGCCGTCGCGCACTGCCGGGCCGGGAACGGGCCATATTTATTGGAGGTGAAGACCTACCGGTATCGCGGCCACTCGATGTCGGACCCTGGCAAGTATCGGACCCGCGAAGAGGTGCAGAAGATGCGCAGC